>JAEYNS010000057.1 GCA_023412435.1 Actinomycetes bacterium
GGCTTGCACACACCTGCCGCAGCGTGGGCGGCAGGAGGTCAGGGGGTCCCGGCGTAGCGGGACCGGGGACGGGTCGTCAGCGCGCGGCAGTGCCCTCGACGTAGTCGTCGTCGTGCGACTTCACCCACGCCATCAGGCCGCGGAGCTTGCGTCCGGTCTCCTCGATCGGGTGCTGTTCGGCAGCGCTCCGGAAGGCCTTGAACTCCGGCGCCCCCGCGTCCTGGTCGTCGATGAAGCGCTTGGCGAAGGCGCCGGACTGGATGTCGGCCAGCACGTCCTTCATCCGCGCCTTGACCGAGGCGGCGATCACGCGCGGGCCGGAGACGTAGTCGCCGAACTCGGCCGTGTCGGAGACCGACCAGCGCTGCTTGGCGATGCCGCCCTCGTACATCAGGTCGACGATCAGCTTCAGCTCGTGGAGGCACTCGAAATAGGCGACCTCCGGCTGGTACCCGGCCTCGGTCAGCACCTCGAAGCCGGCCTGCACCAGGGCGGAGGTGCCGCCGCACAGGACTGCCTGCTCGCCGAACAGGTCGGTCTCGGTCTCCTCGGTGAAGGTGGTCTTGATGCCCCCGGCCCGCAGCCCGCCGATCGCCTTGGCGTAGCTGAGCGCGAGGTCCCAGGCGGTGCCCGACTCGTCCTTCTCGACCGCGACGATGACCGGGACGCCACGGCCCTCGGTGTACTCCCTGCGCACCAGGTGGCCCGGGCCCTTCGGGGCGACCATGCAGACGTCGACGCCTGCCGGCGGCTGGATGTAGCCGAACCGGATGTTGAAGCCGTGGGCGAAGAAGAGGGCGTCACCGGGGACCAGGTTGCGAGCGATGTCCTGGGCGTAGATGTGCCGCTGGTACTGGTCGGGGGCCAGCAGCATCACCAGGTCGGCCTCCTCGACGGCCTGGGCGACGGGGACCACCCGCAGCCCTTCCGCCTCGGCCTTGGCCCAGCTCTTCGAGCCCTCCCTGAGCCCCACCCTGACGTCGACCCCCGAGTCGCGCAGCGACAGCGCGTGGGCGTGGCCCTGGCTGCCGTAGCCGATCACGGCGACATTGCGGCCCTGGATGACCGCCAGATCGGCGTCGCCGTCGTAGAACATCTCTGCCATGTCTCTCAATCCTCTTCGTTGCGTTCAGTTGGTGGGGCGATAGCGGGGGCGTGGCCTGTCGATCTTCGCACGCTCGGTGAGCGATCGGTTGCCGCGACCGAGAGCGACCAGGCCGGACTGGACGAGTTCCCGCACCCCGTAGGGCTGGAGCATCTCCAGCAGCGCGTCGAGCTTGTCGGGTGATCCGGTGGCCTCGATGGTCATGGAGTCCTGGTGGACGTCGACGGTCTTGCCGCGGAACAGCTGCACGATCTCGATGATCTGCGAACGGCTGGCCGGGTCGGCCCGCACCTTGATCAGGACGAGTTCGCGGCGCACCGCGTCCGATTCGCTGAGTTCGACGATCTTCAGCACCTCGATCAGCTTGTTGAGCTGTTTGACGATCTGCTCGAGGATCTGCGGGTTGGTCACCGCGACCTGGAGGGTGATCCGGGAGAACTCCGGGCGCTCGGTCGGACCGACGGCCAACGACTCGATGTTGTACCCGCGTCTGGCGAACAGTCCTGCGATCCGGGCCAGCACGCCGGGCTTGTTCTCGACCAGCACGCTCAGCGTGTGGGTGTTCACAGCTCCTCCTCTTCCCACGCCGGAGCCAGGTCCTTGGCGATCTTGATGTCATCGTTGCTGGTTCCGGCGGCGACCATCGGCCACACCATGGCGTCCTTGTGGACGACGAACTCCACCACCACGGGGCGGTCGTTGATCGCCATCGCCTCGTTGATCACCCGGTCCACGTCCTCGGGCTGCTCGGCCCGCAGGCCCACGGCACCCATCGCCTCGGCCAGCTTCGGGAAATCGGGCACCCGCAGCGACTTGAGGTCGGTGTTGGAGTACCGCTCGCCGTAGAACAGGGTCTGCCATTGCCGCACCATGCCGAGGCTCTGGTTGTTCATCACCGCGATCTTGATCGGGATGCCCTCCAGCGCACAGGTGACCAGTTCCTGATTGGTCATCTGGAAGCAGCCGTCCCCGTCGATGCCCCAGACCACCGCGTCCGGCTGGCCGACCTTCGCGCCCATCGCCGCAGGCACGCAGTAGCCCATCGTCCCGGCACCGCCGGAGTTCAGCCAGTGCCCCGGCCGCTCGTGCGGCAACAGGTGGGCCGCCCACATCTGGTGCTGGCCGACGCCTGCCGCCCAGTAGGCGTCCGGCCCGACGAGCTGGCCCAGCCTGTGGATCACGTACTCGGGGCTGAGCAGGCCGCCCTCGATCGGGGCCAGGTCGGGCTTGTACTTCGCCTTGAGGTTGGTCAGGTACCGCACCCACGGCCCGTAGTCGGGCAGGTCGGCGCCGCGCAGCAGGACGTTCAGTTCGTCGATGACGGTGGCCAGGTCGCCCACGATCGGGACGTCGGCCACCCGGTTCTTGGAGATCTCCGCCGGGTCGATGTCGGCGTGGATGACCTTGGCCTCCGGCGCGAAGGTGGACAGCTTGCCGGTCACCCGGTCGTCGAACCGAGCCCCGAGGGTGATCAGCAGGTCCGAGCGTTGCAGCGCGCCGACGGCGGCCACCGTCCCGTGCATGCCCGGCATGCCCAGGTGCAACTCGTGGCTGTCGGGGAACACGCCGCGCGCCATCAGGGTGGTGACGACGGGGATGCCGGTGATCTCCACCAGCGCGGCCAGCTGCTCGTGGGCGCGCGCCTTGACCGCCCCGCCGCCGACGTAGAGGACCGGACGCTGGGCCGCACCGATCAGCCGGGCCGCCTCCCGCAGCTGCTTGACGTGCGGCTTGGTGGTCGGACGGTACCCGGGCAGGTCGAGTTCCACGGGCCATTCGAAGGGGGCCTTCGTGCTGAGCGCGTCCTTGGCGATGTCCACCAGCACCGGGCCGGGGCGTCCGGTGGCCGCGATGTGGAAGGCGGCGGCGATCGCGTGCGGGATGTCCTCGGCGCGGGTGACCAGGAAGCTGTGCTTGGTGATCGGGAAGGGGATCCCCCTGATGTCGGCCTCCTGGAACGCGTCGGGGCCGATGGACCCCGAGACCACCTGTCCGGTGATGGCGACGATCGGCACCGAGTCCATGTAGGCGTCGGCCAGCGCGGTGACGAGGTTCGTCGCGCCAGGCCCGGAGGTGGCGATGCAGACTCCCACCCGTCCGGTGGCCACGGCGTAGCCCTCGGCGGCGTGGCCGGCGCCCTGCTCGTGGCGGACCAGGATGTGGCGGATCAGCTGGGAGTCGAACAGCGGGTCGTAGGCGGGCAGGATGGCCCCGCCCGGGATCCCGAAGACGACGTCGACGCCGACCCGTTCCAGCGACTCGACGAGGGCCTGGGCCCCGGTCAGCAGCGGCGGTGCGTCCACCGCCGGAGCGGGCGTTTCAACCTGGGACATCTGGGCCAACCTTTCCTCGATACCTGTTCAGTGCAACAAAAAACCCCCGCTGCGACGGCAGACGAGGGAGCGTGTCGGATGAGCTGGGCTCAGGCGACACGCGGGCTAACTACGAGAATGAACAGGCGCACGAAGCAAGGGTCGCCGGTGCCCGGCTGTCGTGTCAACCCGCGACCGGCATGTCCCGCATGCTGGGCAAGGCTCAACCTCAACCTTCGACTTCGACGGCGCCGGGTTGTGGTCCGGGAGCGCTTTCCCGAACGATGGTCGAGTCGTCCACAGTAAGGGGAAGCACTATGGCCACGACCTTGGCTCCGCCGCGCCGGTTCATCGGTCGCTGCGTGACCGGAGTCGTCACCGTCGCCCTCGCCGCGAGCGCCTCGCTCGCCGGTGCCCAACCCGCGCAGGCTGCCACCGAGACGGTGTCCGCGGTGAACTCGACCCTCACCATCACGACCGCAGGCTGGGGACACGGGCGCGGGATGTCGCAGTACGGGGCGCAGGGGGCTGCCAAGCAGGGACTGTCGACGGCCAAGATCCTCAGCTTCTACTACCCCGGCACCAAGCTGGAGGAGCTCCCGAAGAGCAACGTGATGCGGGTGTGGATCACCGCCGACACCGACAACAAGCTTCACGTCTACCCCGCCAAGGGGATGCGGGTGCGGGACTCGAAGGGCAAGGTCTTCACGCTGCCGACCGGGTCGAAGTACACCAAGTGGCGGATCTCCCGCTCCGGGTCCAAGCGGGTCCTGTACTACCGCAACAGCAGCGGCAAGTACGTCAAGTTCACCAGCTCCAAGTTCAAGCTCGACCCGAAGCGGGTCTGGTACTTCGACAACCCCACGACCGGCACCGTCAAGCTGTACCTGGCCAGCGGCAACCGGACCTACCGCGGCTCGCTCTCGCTGCGCTTCTACGGCTCCGGCGCCCGCACCGTGAACAACGTCACCATGGAGGACTACCTGCGCTCGGTGGTCCCCTCGGAGATGCCGGCCTCCTGGGACGCCAAGGCGCTCGGCGCGCAGACCGTCGCCGCGCGCACCTATGCCGCTCGCTACCGCGCCAACCTCGGCGGCAAGCAGGTCTACGACATCTGCAACACCGCCGCGTGCCAGGTGTACAAGGGCGTCATGTCCGAGCACGCCAACACCGACAAGGCGGTCAAGGCGACCGCCAACCAGGTGCTGACCTACAAGGGCGAGTACGCCTGGACCGAGTTCTCCTCCTCCAACGGCGGCTACTCGGTCAAGGGCTCCTACGCCTACATCAAGGCCCAGGAGGACCCCTACGACGAGTCGATGAACCAGGTCTGGTCCACCTCGCTGAAGACCTCGGCGATCGAGAAGAAGTACCCCGCGATCGGCACCCTGAAGTCGATCACCCTGGAGCGCGACGGCAAGGGCCGCTGGGGCGGCCGGGTGACCAAGGTGACCCTGACCGGCTCCAAGGGCAAGCAGTCGGTCAGCGGCACCTCCTTCAAGAGCGCCTTCGGGCTGCGCGAGACCCTGATGAAGATCGCCGGCGGGCTGGCCACCAACACCGCCAACTACGGACGGTGGCAGGCCGACTACGGCGGCTCCAAGGGCGCCCTGCTCGGCGTCCCCGCGGGCTCCGAGCAGTCGATCGCCGGCGGGCTGTACGCCCCCTTCGAGGGCGGCGCGCTGTGGTGGTCGCAGGCGACCGGCAGCAAGCGGCTCTCGGTCACCGCCAACCAGGCCTACCTGGCGGCCGGTGGGCCCGAGACCTCGGGGCTCGGGTTCCCCATCAGCGACGAGGGCCCGATCACCAAGGCGAAGGTAGAGGGCATCACCAAGGGCACGGAGGTCTACTTCCAGTCGGGGCTGATCACCTGCCCGGACAAGGCGACCGACCCTGCCAGCTGCGTCGTCAGCCTCGGCTGAACCGCGGCGGGTTCACCCCACCAGTTGGCGGTGGACCCGCTCCAGGTCGATGTCGGGCTCGCGGGTCATCAGCTCACGCAGCCCCGGCCGGTGGGAGTACCGCGGGACGAGGTGGACGTGGAGGTGGAACACCTCCTGACCGGCGCTGGCTCCCGTGCTGGACAGCAGGTTGAGGCCGTCCGCCCCCAGCCGCTCCACCAGCAGGGCAGCCGTCGCGTCGATCGCCGGCGCGATCCGGGCGAGCACCCCCGGCCCGTCCAGCAGATCGGTGACGTGCCGGCGCGGGACGACGAGGGTGTGGCCGACATGCCAGGGCGCGATGTCGAGGAAGGCGACGGCGTCATCGTCGGCGTAGACCTGGCGCGACGGGATCTCGCCGGCCACGATGCGGCAGAACAGGCAGTCCATACCGCTCAGCGTACGGCGAAGCCGGCCTCGGCGAGGGCCGCCTTCACCTCCGCGATGCCCAGCCTTCCGTAGTGGAAGACGCTGGCGGCCAGGACCGCGTCTGCCCCCGCCCTGGCCGCCTGGACGAAGTGCGCCACAGTGCCGGCGCCGCCGGAGGCGATCACCGGGACGTCGACGACATCCTTCACCGCGGCGATCAGCTCGAGGTCGAACCCGTCGGTGGTGCCGTCGGCGTCCATCGAGTTCAGCAGGATCTCGCCCGCTCCCCGTTCCACGGCCTCCCGGACCCACTCGATCGCGTCGAGGCCCGCCGAGGTCCGGCCGCCGTGCGTGGTGACCCCGAACCCGGACGGCTGCTCCGCCTCCCGCCGGGCATCCAGCGACAGCACGAGAACCTGGCGACCGAACCGCTGGGTGATCTCGTCGATGGCGTCGGGCCGGTTGATGGCCCCGGTGTTGATGCCCACCTTGTCGGCCCCGACCCGCAGCAGCCGGTCGACATCGGCGACGCCGCGGACGCCACCCCCGACGCAGAGCGGGATGAACACGGTCTCTGCCGTCCGTGTCACCACCTCGTAGGTGGTGTCGCGACCCTCGGCGGAGGCCGAGACGTCGAGGAAGACCAGCTCGTCGGCCCCCTCCTCGCCGTAGCGCCTCGCCAGTTCCACCGGGTCACCGGCGTCGCGCAGGTCGCGGAAGTTGACCCCCTTCACCACCCGGCCGTCATGCACGTCCAGGCACGGGATGACACGGATAGCCACCGACATGGCCTTCACAGTAGCGGCGGCGGGACGCAGGGGCCGACGGTGTCGGCCGGACGGACGCCCGGTCAGTCCTCCAGCGGCGCGACGTCCACGACGCCGCGCCGGATCCGCTCGATGACCTCACGGCAGGTCCGCCGGAGCTGGCCGTCGGTGACTTCGGCGACCTGGCCGGCGAGGTCGATGACCTGGCGGGCCCACCGGACGAAATCGCCCGCGGTGAGGCCGGACAGGTCGAGCACCTCAGCCAGCGCGTTGCCTGCCGTCCAGTGGTGGATGGCCTCGGCGAACCCGATGTCCGGCTCGTCGTGGGAGGGCAGCCGGTGGTCGCGTTCGGTCAGCGACACCTCCCGCCACAGACTGCGGACCCGTGACTGCGCGGCCTCGGAGGCACGATCGGGCAGCCGGGCAGGACGCCGGTCGCCCCGGGACTCATAGACGAGGGTCGACAACACGGCGGCCAGTTGGGGGGCGGAGAGCCCGTCCAGCACGCCGGTGCGGATCGCCTCCGCAGTCACGAGGTCGAGCTCGGAGTAGATGCGGGTGAGCATCCGGCCGGCGTCGGTCACCTGGTGGCCGCCCTCGGTCAGGTAGCCCATCGATTCCAGGACCGAGCAGATCCTGTCGAACCTGACGGCGATGGTGTTGGTCCGCCGGTCCGCCTGCTGGCGCAGCGCCTCGGTGTCCGCCTCCAGCCGGAGCGCCTCAGCCGCGAGCCGGGCGTGAGCCGCCCGGTCCGGGCAGGCGTGGCAGGGGTGGCTGAGCAACTCGGCGCGCCGGGCCGCGATCTCGTCCATCGCGTCGGGGTCGGCAGCGGTGGCGGGCCGCTGCCACTCGAACTGCTCCTTGTCGATCCGTGACTGCAGGGCGACGGCGAGGTTGCGCCGCAGCGCAGGCTGGCGCGGGTCGAAGTGCTTGGGCACCTTCATCCGGCCGACCACCTGCGGCGGGTGCGGGAAGTCGACGGCGGCCAGCCGCTTCACCTGGCGGTCGCTGGTCAGGACCGTCAGCTGTGGCGGGTCCTGCGTCGTCGCAGGCTCGAGCACCACCGCCCAGGTGCGGTGCCGCTTGCCGCGGACGTCGATGATGTCGCCGGGACGCAGCGCCTTCAGCGCCTCGATCGACTCCGACCGCCGGTCGGCACGGCGCGCCCGTGCGGCGGCCGCCTCCAGTTCGCCGATCGATGCCCGCAGCCTGGCGTACCCGGCGAAGTCGCCGAGGTCGCAGCGGGCCTGCGCCCACAGCCGGTCGATGTGCTCGGTGTTGCGGGCGATCTGGCGCGACAGGCCGACCACCGAGCGGTCCGACTGGTACTGCGCGTAGGACTGCTCGAGCAATCCCCTGGCGCGCTCGCGGCCCACCGTCGCGACCAGGTTCACCGCCATGTTGTAGGTGGGGGTGAACGAGGAACGCAGCGGGTAGGTGCGCCGGGAAGCGAGCCCGGCCAGTGCCCGCGGGTCCAGCCCCGGCTGCCAGCACACCACCGCGTGGCCCTCGACGTCGATCCCGCGCCGGCCCGCCCGTCCGGTGAGCTGGGTGTACTCCCCCGCCGTGATGTCGGCGTGGCTCTCCCCGTTGAACTTGACCAGCCTCTCCAGGACCACGCTCCTGGCCGGCATGTTGATGCCGAGGGCCAGGGTCTCGGTGGCGAACACCACCTTGACCAGGCCCGCGGCGAAGGCCTCCTCGACCGCCTCCTTGAAGGCGGGCAGCAGGCCGGCGTGGTGGGCGGCGATGCCGGCCCGGAAGGCGTCGGCGAAGTTGCCGAAGTCGAGCGCGACGAGGTCGGACTGGCTGAGCCCCTGCACATGCCGGGTGACGATCTCGTCCAGCGCCGCCCGCTCGACAGCGTTCGTCAGCCGCAGCCCCGACTGCATCAGCTGGCCGACCGCGGTGTCGCAGCCCTGGCGGGAGAAGATGAAGTAGATGGCCGGCAGCAGCCCGGCGGATTCGAGCCGCTCCACGGCACCGTCCCGGCGCGGCACCAGGTGGCGGCTGCCCTGCTGCCGGCTGTGCGCCGCGGCGCCGCCGTACCGGCCGGAGCCGTAGGCGGAGGTCCGCATCCCCTTGCCGGAGCGGCCGCGCGGCCTGCGGCTGTCGTCACGCACGCCGCGGCCCTCCTCCTTGGCCAGCCGGACGAGCTCGGGGTTGACCTGGCCGGTGCCGTCCGGCTCGGTGGCGGCGAACAGGTCGAGGAGGCGCCGTCCGACCAGGACGTGCTGGTAGAGCGGGACCGGGCGCCGCTCGCTGACCACCACCTCGACGCCGCCGCGTACCTCGTCGAGCCAGTCGCCGAACTCCTCGGCATTGCTCACCGTCGCCGAGAGCGCGACCAGCTGGACCGACTCGGCCATCGAGATGATGACCTCTTCCCACACCGGCCCGCGGAACCGGTCGGCGAGGTAGTGCACCTCGTCCATCACCACGAACCCGAGGTTGTCCAGGGTGCGCGAGCCGGCGTAGATCATGTTGCGCAACACCTCGGTGGTCATCACGACCACCGGCGCCTCGCCGTTGACGCTGGTGTCGCCGGTGAGCAGGCCGACCGCGTCCTCGCCGTGGCGGGCCACCAGGTCGTGGTACTTCTGGTTGCTCAGGGCCTTGATCGGGGTGGTGTAGAAGCACTTCCGGCCGGTCTTGAGCGCGAGGTGGACCGCGAACTCCCCCACCACCGTCTTCCCCGCGCCGGTCGGGGCGGCGACCAGCACCCCGCGTCCGGCGGCGACGTGTTCGCAGGCCTGCACCTGGTAGTCGTCCAGCGCGAACGGGTAGGCGGCCCGGAAGTCGGTGAGTGCGTCCTCCACGGCCCCAACCTACTTGCCGCGCGGGACGGGGCCGGCGAACAGCGCCACGTGGGCCGGGGCGGCGCGCAGCCGAAGCGGTACCGCCCCGAGGTCCTCGCCGTCGGCCATCCCCCACAACCCGTCGCCGTCGACGATCACCTCGCGGGCGCGCAGCAGCTCGACGGCAGGGTCCTTGATGAAGGTGCCCTTGAACATCGTGGGTAGCAGCCGCAACAGGGTCATCCGGCTGACCGGGTTCACGATGGTCACGTCCAGCAGGCCGTCGGTGACGTCGGCGCGCGGGCAGATCCACATCCCGCCACCGAAGAAGCCGGCGTTCCCCACCGCGATGAGCATCGCGGTCTGCTCGCGAGCGACGCCGTCGATGACGATCCGGTAGGGCACCGGCTCGAAGACGGCGAGCTCGGTGAGCGCCGTCCAGGCGTAGCTCAGCCCGCCCAGCGACCAGGACAGCTCGTTGGTGCGCTGGTTGACCCGGGAGTCGTACCCGGTGGAGACGATCGAGCCGACCCAGCGACGCTCCGCGCCTCCGGCCAGGTCACCCCTCGCCTCCATCAGGTCGATCCGCCGCGTGTCGCCGGTGATGATCGCGCCGCCGGCACCCATCGCGTCGGTCGGCACCCCTGCGCCCCGGCAGAAGTCGTTGCCCCGACCGGCCGGAATGAGCCCCAGCGGAACGTCGGTGCCGGCGGCGGCGTTGAGTCCCAGGTGCATCATGCCGTCCCCCCCCATCACCAGCAGGGCGTCCG
>JAEYNS010000118.1 GCA_023412435.1 Actinomycetes bacterium
TCCTTGCCCTGCTCGATGGTGTCCACCACCGCAAGGGCGTCGGCGATCGGGACCGCGTAGCTGCGCTTGGCCTGGGTGGATCCGGCGGTGGTCACCCCGATCACCTCGGCCTCGGCGTCGAACATCGGCCCGCCGGAGTGTCCGGGGACGGCGCCCGCGGTCGTCTCGATGAGCCCTCGCAGGTCCTCCTCCGAACCCCACGGAGATTCCGACGTGACGGTGAGGTCCTCGTCCAGGTCGGTGACCCTGCCGGGCTCGGTGACCAGGCTCCCCTGCCCGCCGGCGTTCCCGACGGCGGACACCCGGTCGCCGACCTGGACCTCGTCGTCGTCGATCACGACGGTGGCGAGGTTCTCGGCGTCGGCCAGCTGCAGCAGCGCGATGTCCCTGGTCTGGTCGAACCCGACCACGCTCGCGGCGTAGGTGTCACCGGTGTCGGCGATGGTGACCTGGAGTGCCTCCGCACCCGCGATCACGTGGTAGTTCGTCAGCACCCTGCCCTCAGCGGTCAACACCATGCCCGTGCCGGACGAGACGCCGTTGCGGAGCTCGCCCTCCACGAACACCACCCCGGCCGAGGTGCTCGCCGCGGCGCCGCCGGGCCGCTGTCCGCCCGACGGCTCGGTGCCACCGGAGGGGGCGGTCTCCGTGGACGGGTCCCGCTGGCCGGGGTTGGCCGGACCCGCCCCGGGCTGCCGGGCGGGGTTCAGCGCCGACTGGAGCATCGATTGCGAGGCCCACGCGAAGCCTCCGAGGGTCACGACGATGGCCAGCACCACGGCGAGCACGGCGCGGCGGCGGCGTGCCGGGCGCTGCTGGCCGTAGCTGTAGGGCTGCTGGCCGTAGCCGTACGGGGGCTGACCGTAGTAGCCGTAGGGCTGCTGGCCATAGCTGTACGGCTGCTGGCCATAGCTGTACGGCTGCTGACCGTAGCTGTACGGCTGCTGACCGTAGCCGTACGGGGGCTGACCGTAGCCGTTCGGTTGCTGGCCCTGGCCGTAGCCGGGGTACTGCCCGCCCTGCTGCGGGTAGTACCTGCCGTACCCGCCGTACGGGGCGTCCTGGCCGTAGCGACCGGTGGTGACAGCGTAGGGCGGCGGCTGCTGGCCCTGCTGGTGCGGCGCCTGCCACCGGGCGTCGGCGGCACTGCCGGGGCCGCCCTGTCCGTACGACGGGCCGGGCGCGCCGGGCTGCAGCGTCGGCGGCACCTGGTCGTGCGGCCAGCGCTGGGACAACGGCGGGGGCGCCCACATCGACGGCGGCTGCGCAGGGGACTGCGGACCTGCTGTCCTCGTCGCATCCCGGTGGTCCGGCTCGATCCGCGCGGTGGCCTCGGGACCGACGACGAACGCCCGGGTCGGCTCCTCCCCCGGCCGGGGGTCGATCCGCTGGGTGGGGTCCTCGGACTCAGCCATCATCACTCCTTCGCTCGCCTTCCAGTCTGTGCGGCGAACCAAAGCGATGGCTATCGGGTTGCTGTGAATCGCTGTGTGCCGCGACGAGCAGGCCGTCGGCCACCAGTCTGCGCACCTGGGCGAGCAGCTCGGCGGTCAAGCGTCCCGCGTCCACGTCGAGCAGGTCGGCGACGGCGTCGACCAGCACGCCGAGCGGCAGTTCGCCGTCGCAGGCTCCCACCACCGCCGCGAGCGCGGTGTCGACAGCGACGGCCCGTCCGAACCCGCGGGTCTGGCGCAGCACGATGTGCTCGGGATCAGCCGCCCCCGGCTCTCCCAGGGTCTCCTGCACGAGCCCACCGGCGCGGGTGAGGGTGGCGGCCAGCAGGGCGTCGTCGGGGGTCCGGGTCACCTCGATCGCGCGGAAGTGCGCGCTCACCGCGTCCGCCACCGGCTGGTGGACGCTGTGCGGCCACTCCTCGACCCGGACGTCGGGACGGGCGGAGTCGGAACGGGTGACGAACACCCAGCCGAGCCCGACCCCTGTGATCTGCTGCGCCTCGAAGTAGTCGAGCCAACGGCGGTAGGCAGGCAGGTACTCGGGGCTGCCGGGCAGGCCCGCGTCCGCCAGCCACAGCTCGATGTACTCGTAGGGATCAAGCGCCTCCCGCTGCAGCACGAGCGCATCGCAGCCCGGGGGGATCCACTCGGCGACCCGTTCCTGCCAGGGCCGACCTCGGGTGACCGCCCAGTTGCCGAGCACGACGAGCGTGCCGCCGTGGTTGAGCGGCGCCGCCCTCACGACCTCCCGCATCAGGCCGTCGCCGGCGAAATTGCCCTCCCGGTACACCAACCTCCCCCCGGGCGGTGACATCACATAGGGCGGATTGCTCACGATCAGGTCGAAGCCCTCCCCTGCAACCGGCTCGTAGAGCGAACCGAGTCGCAGGTCGGCCTCGACCTGGTTGAGGCCCAGCGTGACCCTGGCCAGTTCGAGCGCCCGTGGGTTGAGATCGGTGGCGACCACGGTGTCGCAGTGCTCGGCGAGGTGGACCGTCTGGATTCCGCACCCGGTGCCCAGGTCGAGCGCCGCCCGCACCGGTTCGCGCGGGATGAGCTGAGCCAGCGTGCTCGACGCCGGCGAGGCGCCCAGCACGAAGTCGGGCCGCGGTCGCACCACCCGGTGATCGAGCGGGGTCTGGTCGGAGCAGATCCAGCCGGACCGCTGCTCGGAGCCGTACGGCTTCAGTTCCACGGTGGCCCGAACCTGGTCATCCGGCTCGACCAGCCCTGCCGCCGCCAGCGCCCGGATGTCGAGCCACTCGAGCCGCGCCGCGGGCACCGGCTGCTGCAGCAGCCACAGCCGGATCGCGTCCGCCTGGGGGTCGTCGGCGTCGCCGAGGGCGTCGCGGGCCGGCATCGCCGTGTTGCGCCCGAGGCCCGCGCGGGCGGTGGCGCCGAGCCTGCC
>JAEYNS010000225.1 GCA_023412435.1 Actinomycetes bacterium
GAACCCCTCAGCGGGGTCCCGGGCGCCGGCGTTGGGACCGTCAGGCGGACTGCAGGACGCTCTTCGCGAACTCCTCGGCGTTCAGGCTCGCACCGCCCACCAGGGCACCGTCGACGTCCGGCTGCGCCATGATCTCGACGACGTTGCTCGACTTCACCGAGCCGCCGTACTGGATCCGGACGGCGGCGGCCGCCTCGGCCCCGAAGGTCGACTCGACGTAGCCCCGGATCGCGCCGCAGACCTCCTGCGCGTCCTCGGGAGTGGCTACCTCACCGGTTCCGATCGCCCAGACCGGTTCGTAGGCGATCACCAGCGCACCGACCTGCTCGGGGGTGAGCCCGTCCAGCACGCCCTCGGTCTGCCCGAGCACGTAGGGGACGTGGGTGCCCTCCTTGCGGATGTCGAGCACCTCGCCGACGCACACGATCGGGGTCATCCCTGCGGCGATCACCTTCTTCGCCTTCGCATTGACGACGGCGTCGGTCTCAGCGTGGTACTCGCGGCGCTCGGAGTGGCCGACCACCACGTAGCTGACGTTGAGCTTGGCGAGCATGTCGGCCGAGATCTCCCCGGTGTAGGCGCCGGAGTCGTGCACCGAGACGTCCTGCGCGCCGAACTTCAGCGGCAGCCTGTCCCCCTCGATCAGGGTCTGGACGGTGCGGATGTCGGTGAACGGGACGATCACCGCCGCCTCGGCCTTCGCCGGGTCGTACTTCGCATCGGCGAGCGTCCAGGCCAGCTTCTGCACCAGCCCGGTCGCCTCGACATGATTGAGATTCATCTTCCAGTTGCCGGCGAGCAACGGTGTGCGTGCCACCTCAGGCCTCCTCATCCAGAACAGTCAGACCCGGGAGCTCCTTGCCCTCCAGGTACTCCAGCGAGGCGCCGCCACCGGTGGAGATGTGGCCGAACGCATCGTCGGCGAAGCCGAGATTGCGCACCGCGGCCGCGGAATCGCCGCCACCGACGACCGAGAAGCCCTCGGACGCGGCGAGCGCCTTGGCGACGGCCTCGGTTCCGCCCGCCAGGGCCGGGATCTCGGCGACGCCCATCGGACCGTTCCAGAAGATGGTCCTGGCAGAGGCGATGGCCCCGGCGAAGATCGCGGCGGTCCTGGGGCCGATGTCGGCGCCCTCGTAGCCGGTCGGGATCGCCGACGCGTCGACGATGGTGACCTCGCTGGAGTGGCGCGCGGCGATGTCGAGTTCGTCGACCACCCGGATGTCGACCGGCAGCAGGATCTGCTTGCCGGCCGCCGCGGCCTGCTCGAGGTAGCCGCCGCAGATGTCGACCTTCTCCGCGTCGAGCAGCGAGTCGCCGACCTCGTAGCCCTTCGACTTGAGGAAGGTGTACGCCATGCCGCCACCGATGATGAGGGTGTCGGCCACCTTGAGCAGGTTGTCGATGACCGCCAGCTTGTCGGCGACCTTCGCCCCGCCCAGGACGACGACGTAGGGGCTCTCCGGGGTCTCGGTGAGCCGCTTCAGGACGTCGACCTCCTTCGCGACGAGGGAACCCGCGGCGCTGGGGAGCAGCTTGGCGACGTCGTAGACGGAGGCCTGCTTGCGGTGGACCACGCCGAAGCCGTCGGAGACGAAGACGTCACCGAGGGCGGCGTACTTCGCGGCGAGGGCCTCACGCTCGGCGTCGACCTTCGACTCCTCCGCCGGCTCGTAGCGGACGTTCTCCAGCAGGGCGACCTCGCCCTCGCCGAGGTTCGCGACGGTCTGGGTGGCGGACGGGCCGACCACGTCCCCGGCCAGCGCGACCTCGGTGCCGAGCAACTCGCCGAGCCGCTTCGCGACCGGCGCGAGCGAGTACTCGGGGTTGACCTGGCCCTTGGGGCGGCCCAGGTGGGCCATGATCACGATCTTCGCCCCCTGCTCACGCAGGTAGCCGAGGGTCGGCAGGGCAGCCTTGATACGGCCGTCGTCGGTGATGACATCGCCGTCCAGCGGCACGTTGAAATCGCAGCGGATGAGAACCCGCTTGCCTCGCAGATCGCCGAGGTCTTCAACGGACTTCACGAGTTGCCTTTCTTCAGTCGGTTACGCACAGCGGGCCGACCCGCAGACGCGAGCCGGCCCCCTGGCAGTGGTGCAGTGTCAGCTGGATCAGAGCTTGGTGCCCACGAGGACGGTGAGGTCGACGAGGCGGTTGGAGTAGCCCCACTCGTTGTCGTACCAGCCCAGGACCTTCACCTGGTTGCCGATCACCTTGGTGAGCTTGGCGTCGAAGATGCAGGACGCCGGGTCGGTCTCGATGTCCTTGGACACGATCTCGTCCTCGGTGTAGATCAGCTTGCCCTTCATCGGACCGGACTCTGCGGCCGCCTTCACGATCGCGTTGATCTCCTCCACGGTGGTCTCGCGGCTCGCCTCGAAGGTGAGGTCGGTGGCCGAACCGGTCGGGGTCGGAACGCGCATCGCGTACCCGTCCAGCTTGCCCTTCAGCTCCGGCAGCACGAGGCCGATCGCCTTGGCGGCACCGGTCGACGTGGGAACCATGGACAGGGCGGCGGCGCGGGCGCGGCGCAGGTCCTTGTGCGGGCCATCCTGGAGGTTCTGGTCGGCGGTGTAGGCGTGGATGGTGGTCATCAGGCCCTTGACGATGCCGATGCCGTCGTTCAGCGCCTTCGCCATCGGGGCCAGGCAGTTGGTGGTGCAGGAGGCGTTGGAGATGATGTGGTGGACGGCCGGGTCGTAGAGCTCGTCGTTCACGCCCATCACCACGGTCAGGTCCTCGTTCTTGGCCGGGGCCGAGATGAGCACCTTCTTGGCGCCGGCGTCGAGGTGCGCCTTCGCCTTGGTGGCGTCGGTGAAGAAGCCGGTGGACTCGATCACCACGTCGACACCCAGCTCACCCCACGGCAGGGCGGCGGGATCCCTCTCGGCAAAGGCCTTGATCTCCTTGCCGTTCACCCACAGGGCGTCATCATCGTAGGAGACCTCGCCGTCGAAACGACCCAGGATCGAGTCGTACTTCAACAGGTGGGCCAGCGTCTTGTTGTCGGTGAGGTCGTTGACGGCGACCACGTCGAGATCGGCGCCCGAAGCCACCAGGGCGCGGAAGTAATTGCGGCCGATTCGGCCGAAGCCGTTGATGCCAACCTTGACGGTCATGTGAAAGGGTCTCCTAACTGCGGGGACTGCGCCGGACCACGCAGGGACGAGCGCAGGTGGACGCCTCCACCCTATCGAATCGGGCCCTTCCCGCGCTCCTCGGGCCGGCGCGCAGATGCGCCGTTTGTGCTCCCCGGCGGACGCATCCGTGCGGCCCGGGCCGGCTAGACCTCGTCCTCGAAGAGCTCGGGGGTCAGCGAGGCCTCCGTGGTCGGAATCCCGAGCTCGGAGGCCCGCTTGTCGGCAGTGGCCAGCAACCGCCTGATCCTGCCCGCCACCGCGTCCTTGGTGAGCGGCGGGGTGTGGAACTGGCCCAGTTCCTCCAGGGAGGCCTGCTTGTGCTCCAGCCGCAGCCGGCCGGCCTCGAGCAGGTGCTCGGGGATGTCGTCGCCGAGGATCTCGAGCGCGCGCCGCACCCTGGCCCCCGCCGTCACAGCGGCCCGCGCCGAGCGGCGCAGGTTGGCGTCGTCGAAGTTCGCCAGCCGGTTCGCCGAGGCCCGCACCTCGCGCCGCATCCGGCGGTCCTCCCAGGCCAGCACCGACTCGTGGGCGCCCATCCTGGTCAGCATCGCGGCGATCGCGTCGCCGTCGCGGATCACCACGCGGTCCACGCCCCGCACCTCCCGCGCCTTCGCCGCGATCTGCAGCCGCCGGGCGGCACCGACCAGCGCGAGCGCAGACTCCGAACCCGGGCAGGTGACCTCCAGCGCCATCGAGCGGCCGGGCTCGGTGAGCGATCCGTGGGCGAGGAAGGCACCCCGCCAGGCAGCCACCGACACGTCGGGGGTGCCGGACACGATCTGGACCGGAAGCCCGCGCACCGGCCGGCCACGGCCGTCGATCAGCCCGGTCTGGCGGGCGAGCGACTCGCCGTCGCGGATCAGGCGGACCAGGTAGCGGGTGCCGCGCCGGACGCCGCTGCCGGTGATCACCACGAACTCGGCGGTGAACCCGAACAACTCGGCGATGGCGACCCGGAGCCTGCGGGCGGCGGCACCGGTGTCCAGTTCGGCTTCGACGACGATCCGTCCGCCCGCGATGTGCAGGCCGTTGGCGAAGCGGAGCAGGGCTGCCACCTCGGCTTTGCGCAGCTCCGGCTTGGTGACCTCGAGAGTCGCCAGCTCAGCCTTCACCTGCTGCGTCATCGCCATCGAAGCTCGGTCCTCCGTCGTCCATCCAGTTGTTGGGTACCGGGCCAACCTTACAGATCCATCACCCCGGCGTAGACCGCGGCGAGCTTCAGGGGGTCGTGACGGGCAGATCCGTCCCGCATCCTGACGTCGGAGACCACCAGCCTGCCGCCCAGCGAGGTGACGTAGCGCTCCAGATGGGCGTCACCCTCGGCGAAACTGGGGTCGACCACCACCGCGTCGAGCCGCAACCGCGGGGCGTGATCGGCGAGCACCTCGAGGTGACGGGACGCGGTGTAGCCCTGCGTCTCGTCCTCGGCCGGGACGAGGTTCATGGTGAGCACCCGGGTGGCCCAGGTGTCGGTGAGGGCGTCGCGCAGGTCGGGCACCAGCAGGTGCGGAATCACCGAGGAGTACCAGGACCCCGGCCCCAGCACCACGTAGTCGGCCGACGTGACAGCGTCGACCGCGTCCGGGACGGCGGGCGGGCCGGCGGGCACCAGCCGGACGTCGCCGATGGTCCCGGTCGCCAGCGCCACCGCCTCCTGGCCCACCACCACGCTCACCTCATCGGGGGCGGACGGGTCGGCGCCGATCACGTCCGCTTCGATGGTGAGGGGCACCGCCGCCATCGGGAGCACCCGCCCCTTGATGTTCAGCAGCGCTGCGACCATGTCGAGGCCTGCGACCGGGTCGCCCATCTCCTGCCACAGCCCCGCGATCAGCAGGTTACCGATCGAGTGGCCGCCGAGCGGGCCGTTGCCGCGGAACCGCGACTGCAGCACCTCGGCCCAGACCTGCTCCACCTCGTCGTCGCCACACAGGGCAGCCAGCGCCATCCGCAGGTCGCCCGGCGGCAGGATGTCGAACTCCTGCCGCAGCAGGCCGGAGGAGCCGCCGTCGTC
>JAEYNS010000147.1 GCA_023412435.1 Actinomycetes bacterium
TCTCGGGCTGGCCAAGGGAGCGGGCCGGTGCGCGGCGGTGCTGACCACCTCCGGCACCGCCGTCGGCAACCTGCTGCCCGCGGTGATGGAGGCCTCCCACGCCCGGGTGCCGTTGCTGGTGCTGAGCGCCGACCGTCCGGCCGACCAGCTGGGGACGGGCGCCAACCAGACCACCTACCAGGCCGGCATCTTCGGGGTCTTCGTCCGGCACACCGAGGTGGTGGTCGCCGCCGCCGACCCGGCCGGGTGGGCGTCCCAGGTGCAGGCGGCGGTCGCCGCCGCCGAGGGGCGCGAGAGCGCTCACCCCGGGCCGGCGCACCTCAACCTCGCCTTCCCCGAGCCCTTGGTGCCACCGCCCAGTGTTGCGGATCCATCGGCGCCGACCTCCCGCGCTGCCACGGCTGCGGCCCCGGGTTCGAGGGCGCCCGCGGAGCCCGCGACCGTCCTGGCGTCGGGTCCCCGCACCGTCGTGGTCTGCGGGGACGCCACCGCGGCCGAAGGTCGGGCCGCCCGCAGGTTCGCCGAGGCGGCAGGGCTTCCGCTGCTCGCAGAGCCGTCCAGCCACGCACGGTCGGGGCCGAACGCGCTGCGCTGCGGCAGGCTCCTGCTCGGCACCGCGCTGGGCGGGCAGGTCGAGCGGGTGGTCCTCTTCGGCCACCCCACGCTCTCCCGCCCGGTCACCCACCTGCTGACCCGCCCCGACGTCGAACTCGTCGTGGTGGGCGAGGGGCCGGGCCTGCCCGACCCGGGGCACAACACTGCGCTGGTCGCCGCGGCGGTCACGGTGGAGCCCCAGCCCGCCGAGTGGCTGGAGCGGTGGCGCGCTGCCGATGCCGAGTGCGGCAGGCGGGTCGACGGGCTGCTGGCTGGGCTCGACCACGTCAGCGGCCCTGCCCTGGCGGCTGTCGTGCTGGCCGGGGCCGACGGCGTGGTGGCGCTGGGCAATTCGATGGCGATCAGGGACGCCGACCTGGCGGCGGTTGCCGAGCAGCCGGTACCGGTCCACGCCAACCGTGGGCTCTCCGGCATCGACGGGACGATCTCGACCGCGGCCGGGATCGCGCTGGCGACCGGCACGCCGGTCACCCTGCTGTGCGGCGACCTCGCCTTCGTCCACGACGCCAACGCCCTGGCGATCGGGCCCGGCGAGCCCCGTCCGCCGCTGCGGGTAGTGGTCGGCGACGACGCCGGCGGCGCCATCTTCGCCACCCTCGAGTACGGCGAGGAGCGGTTCGCCGGGGCCTTCGAGCGAGTGTTCGCCACCCCGACGGGGGTCGATCCGGTAGCCCTCGCCGCGGCGTTCGGCGTCCCGGCCCGCCGGGTGGCCGACCTGCGGGAGCTCGCCGCCGCGCTGGAGCGGCCGGTGACCGGCCCCGAAGTGCTGGTGATCGGGGTCGACAGGGCAGGTCGGCGCGACCTGGCCCGCCGGCTGGCCGAGTGCGCGGTGCCGCGGTGATCCCAGCCGAGATCGCCGGGCTGCCCCTGACGGCCTGGCTGGTGGTGGCTGCCGCGGCGCTGCTGGTCGGGATCTCGAAGACCTCGATCGGCGGGCTGGGGATGGTGGCGGTCGCCACCGTCGCGATGGTGATGCCCACCAGGGAGTCGACCGGCGCCGTGCTGCTCCTGCTGCTCACCGGCGACCTGGTGGCGATCTGGCTCTATCGCCGGTCGGTGGACTGGCGGCTGATCGGCCGGCTCATCATCCCCGTGCTGGCCGGGATCGCCCTGGGCGCGGTGTTCCTGAGCTTCACCAGCGACCTGGTGCTGCGCCGCACGATGGGCATCCTGCTGCTGGGGCTGCTGGTGCTCGGGTTGCGGCGGTCGGCGCTGCCGACCGAGGGCAGGGCGATGGCTGCCGGGTACGGCGGGCTGGCCGGGTTCACCACGATGGTCGCCAATGCCGGCGGGGCGCCGATGAGCCTCTACCTGCTGGCCGCCCGGTACGAGAAGTGGCGGTTCATCGGCACCGGGGCGTGGTTCTTCTTCGCGGTGAACGCGGTCAAGCTGCCGATCTCGATCGGGCTGGGGATCATCGGGGCGCACACGGCGGTGCTGTGGGCCAGCGTGGTGCCGATCGTGCTGCTGGGCACCTGGCTGGGCAGGATCGTCATCAAGGCGGTGGACCAGCGGCTCTTCGAGGGCCTGGTCACCGCGTCGGTGGCGGCGTCCGCCCTCTACTTGACTTTCTTCTGACCCCGCCGCGGCGGCCGTCCGTCATCGAGCGCTCCTGACGGTGTCGAGCGCTCCCTCGGTGAGGGAGTTCTCGGCGCGGACGGGAGTTCTCGGCGCGGGAGGAGCTGTGACGGCGGGGGGTGGTCAGGTCAGGCTGCGCAACCAGACCCGCACCCGCTCGGTGGCCCGGACGTCGTCCTCGTTGTACTCAAGGACGCGGGTCCGCGCCCTGGTGCGTGCCTCTTCGGTGTCCCCGTCGACCGCCTCGCCGAACCAGGCCATCGAGTTCCGGCCGCCCGGGTCGGGGTCACGCCAGGAGAAGCCCGCCCCCAGCGAGGCGACCACCTTCAGGCCCAGCCCGTCCGTCCCGAAGAAATGCCGCCTGACGACGGGGAACAGGTCGACGAAGTGTGCGCGGGAGAAGTCCGCCGCCCACTGCAGGACGGGGTCGTCGTTGGCCCGGGCGAGCCGCTCGAGCTGGTCGCGCTCGTAGCCGGAGTAGTGGAAGACCAGCGAGTCCACGCCCTCGACCCGTCGCCGCAGCCAGCTCATCGCCCGGACCGCCAGGGCCACCTCGCCCGCCTCGTCCAGCGGACGGAAGTCGCTGAACTCCACGTAGCCGGGCTCGCCGGCGGCTGCACCGCTCACCCAGAAGCCCCACAGGTAGACCTTCTCGTCGGCGGAGGTCTCGACGTCGAGGTCGATCTCGAGGGGGGCGGTGGGCAGGTCGACGGGATCCTCGCCGATGCGTTCCAGCTGGACGCCGTCGCGCAGCAGCAGCGAACGCCGCTGGGCCAGCCGGACCCGCTCCTCGGCTCCCTTGCGGTGCGCGACCTTCGGCAGATACCTGGGCAGCAGGACGTCGAGGTCTGCCGTGGCGAGGTCGGTGACGGTGGTGACCCCTGCCTCCCGCAGCATCGCGATCTCGTGGCGGTCCAGCGGTGACTTGCTGATCCGCAGCGACAGGTCGTCGGGGTCGAGACGCTCCAGGCACAGCGCCGACCACGCGCAACTCTCGCACTCGCGGCTGCGGATCGGCAGCAGGGCGGGGACCGGCGACGGCTCCATCGCGACCGCTCGCTGGGCAAGGTCGAGCCGGAGGGCGAACTCGTAGTCGTAGCGGGCCAGCGAACTCGTCGCCTCCTGGTCGGGCTCGGCGGGCTGCCCGCCCGCCAGCGGCAGCGCGGCACACTCGAGATCGAGCCAGACCCCCACCTGCCCAAGACCCTCCAGCGGGTCATCACCGACCACGATCCCGAGCGGACGCGAGCCCGCGAAGCCTGACGACTCCAGCATCCGGTGGTAATGGGCCAGCCGCAGGCCGAGGTGCCAGCGGTAGCGCCACCGGAACCGCACCTTCGCGAGTTGCTCGGTGACCGTGAGGCTGCCGAGCCGGGAGACCGTGGCAACGGAGTCCTCGCCGCGGCTGTCGAACATCCGGTAGCTGCGCACCACCCCCGGGACGTACCCGTCGGCCGTCCTGACCAGCAGGTCGGGCCTGCCCACCCTGTGGTCGGCGGTCGGGAGTCGCCCACCCACCACGACCCCGGCACCCTCGCGCAGCGCGGCCTGGCAGGCCTCCTCCTGCTCAGCCAGCGGCAGGTCGGTGAGTCCGCGCAGGTCGACCACCTGGCCGCCCGCCACGACCTCGGCCAGCACCGTGGCGGTGAAGCCCCGATGGTCGGCGGCCCACTGCGGGCGGGGAGGCGCGGGGGGCGCCACCAGCCCGGGCTGGAACGCGTTGTGGGTCTTCAGTGGGCAGGCGCCGGCCGCCGCCGAGTGGAGGTGGACCATCAGGCCTGCGCCCGGTGGAGGGCGACGATCCCACCGCTGAGGTTCTTCCAGCCGACCTCGCGCCAGCCGGCGGCGTGCAGCAGGTCGGCCAGGGCCTGCTGGGTGGGCCAGGCCAGGATCGACTCGCCGAGGTAGTCGTAGGCGACGGGATTGGACGACAGCTTCGCCACGGCCGGCAGCACCTTGCCGAGGTAGAGGTGGTACACCGAGCGGAACGGCCGCCAGGTCGGGGTGGAGAACTCGCAGACCACGATCCGTCCGCCCGGCCTGGTCACCCGCCTCAGCTCGGCGAGCGCGCCGGCTGTGTCCTCGACGTTGCGCAGGCCGAACGAGATGGTGACCGCGTCGAAGGCGTGGTCGGCGAAGGGGAGCGCCAGCGCGTCGGCGTTGATGAAGGGCAGGTCGGGCTGCCGCTCGCGTCCTGTCGACAGCATGCCGAAGGAGAGGTCGGCAGGAACGACGCGCGCCCCCGCCTTCGCGAACGGCACCGACGAGGTCCCGGTGCCGGCCGCCAGGTCGAGGATCAGTTCGCCGGGCCGCGGCCCGACGGAGGCGACCGTGGCCGCCCGCCAGGCCCGGTCCTGGCCCAGCGAGAGCAGGTCGTTCATCAGGTC
Source organism: Actinomycetes bacterium (assembly GCA_023412435.1). GTDB lineage: Bacteria > Actinomycetota > Actinomycetes > Propionibacteriales > Propionibacteriaceae > Propionicimonas. Next base: position 4,581 of record JAEYNS010000147.1, read on the forward strand.
GTAGCGGCCCGCGACACGGTCGAACATCGCGGCCACCTCGGCCCGCCGTCGCTCGAGGGTGGCCCGGGCATCCGTCTTCAGCACGGGGTCTAGCCTGCCACGCGGCGGGGACGGCGCGTGCCCCGGCCTCCGATTCGCGACCGGCGCGCCGGTGGGGGACAATCGCAGCTATGGCGAAACGGACCCCGGTGCTCAAGGTCACCGGCCTGAAGAAGGCCTTCGGGCCGGTGGTGATCGTTGACGACTTCAACCTCGAGGTCCACGCCGGTGAGGCGGTGGCGCTGACCGGCCGCAACGGCGCCGGCAAGTCGACGGTGCTGCGCTGCGTGGTCGGTGCCGAACGTCCCGACGACGGCACCATCACGGTCAACGGGACGGCGGTCAGCGAGACCAACCCCGAGATCCGCCGCAACGTCGCCACCGTGATCGACGACCTCGACTTCTTCCCCGACCTGTCGGTGGTGGAGCACCTCGACCTGCTGGCGCGGGCGCACGGCATCCCTGACGCCGAGGCCGCCGTCGACGAGATCCTGCACGAGGTGCAGCTGGTGCCGCAGTCCGGGCAACTGCCGTCCACCCTCTCGTCGGGCCAGCGCCGCCGGCTGGCCCTGGCGACCGCCTTCGTCCGGCCCCGCTCGCTGCTCATCCTCGACGAGCCGGAGCAGCGCCTCGATGTCGAGGGCGTCCAGTGGCTGGCCGAGCGGCTGAAGGCCGAACGGGCCCGCGGGCTTGCCATCCTGATGGCCAGCCACGAACCCGCCCTGGTGGACGCGGTCGCCTCCCGGGTGGTCCGCCTCGCCGGGGCCGAGATGGTGCTGCCGGCGGCGGGCGACGAGACCGAATGAGCAAGAAGTCACGCAAGCTGATCCGGTCGGCGCCGGTGGAGGCCGTCGCGGAGCCGGAGAGCCCCGTCGCTGCCGAGCCGGAACCGCCGCGTGAGTACTACTTCGTGGCTGAGGCCGATCCGGAGGCGGTGGACGAGAAGGACCTCCACGACCAGATCAAGCTGTGGCGGCACGGCCGCGCCACCCGCACCCTCGGCGAGGTCCTGCAGGACGGCTACGTCGCGGTGTTCAGCGTCCTCATGCTGGGCGCGATGGCGGTCAACGTCCTGCTGAACGCCCAGTCGGGAGCCTCCGCCTGCACCACGCAGGAGTGCGGGGTGGCCAGGCTGATGATGCCGACCGCCACGGTGCTGCTCTGCTTCGCGTTGACGCTGGCGGTGGCCCGGCTGTTCGGGCCAGTGCTCGCCTCGGCCGCCGAGGGGTTCTGGCTGATGGACGCCCCGCTCAGCCGGCGGCGCCTGCTGGGCGGCCGGCTCTGGCTGGTGGTGGTCCTGTCCGGAGCAGTGGCGACCCTGCTGACAGGGCTGGTCTGTGCGCTGGCCGGCATGCCGCTCGGCCCGGCACTGCTGTGGACGGCGGCCGCAGGCATCGGCAGCGCCGCGCTGATGGCGGTGGCGGGAGCCGAACAGGGCGCCGAACGGACCTCGCGGGTCCGGGCGCTGCTGTGGCTGTTCGGGCTGGCGACCCTCGTCGTGCTGCTGTTCGTGGTCTCGATCGCGGCCGGCTGGCTACCGCCCGCGACCGCCGCCGGACTGGACGCCGCGGCCTGGGTGGTGGCAGGGCTGCTCGTCGCGGCCGTCGTCACGCTGGTGGTGGGCCTGCTGCTCGCCAGGCGGCGCCTCGAACAGATCCGCAGGGCACGACTGCTCAGCGGCGGCTCGCTGGTGGCGGGCATGCAGGGCGCCATGTTCGCCCTCGACTTCGGTCTGATCCGCGACATCCTCGTCGAGCGCGAGGCGGCCGCCCGCGGTCACGTCCGCCCGCGCAAGGGCAAGGGCCTGGGCATCGGCGCGCTGGTCTGGCGGGATGTGGAGCGGCTGTGGCGCTACCCGAAGCCGTGGATCGGCCTGGCGGTGAGCCTCGTGGTGCCCTACGCCGCCGACGCGCTGCGGCTCAGCCAGGTGAACGCGCTGATCAGCGGGCTCGCCCTCGTGGTGGCGCTGGTGCCGTTCCTGGGCAGCCTGCGGGTGCTGACCCGCACCGGAGGGCTGGCACGGATGATTCCGTTCAAGACCTCGGCGATCCGGACCGCCGCGATGGCGGTGCCGGCGGGGCTGGCACTGGTCTGGGCGGCGCTGGCCACTCCCGCCTTCATCGGCATCGCCCAGACCGGCGCCGACCGGCTGCCGCTGGAAGGTGCCCTGGTCTCGCTGGTGACGGCGGTGGCGGGCCTGTTCGGCGCCGTGCGGTGGGTGACCGCCAAGCGGGTCGACTTCGGCGTCCCGATGATGGCCACGGAGTCCGGCGCGATGCCGCCGACCCTGCTGTTCAACCTGTTCCGCGGTATCGACGTGGTGGCGGTGATCACGCTGCCGCTGGTGCTGCAGGCGCCGGTGACCTGGTCGCTGGGGATCGCCGGCGTGGTGTTCGTGCTGCTGCGGGGCACGTTCAACATGGAGGAACTGAAGGCCGAGCAGGCCGCGCTGCAGCGCGAGGAGGCGGCCCGCAAGGCCGGTGCCGTGGAGAAGAAGAAGATCGTCCGGCCGCAGCGCTGAGCCGGCAGCGCGCCAC
>JAEYNS010000049.1 GCA_023412435.1 Actinomycetes bacterium
GTTGACACCCACCCCACTTCCCCGAGGGACCATGACTGCCACCGCCACGCCCCGCTCCGGCCTGATTCCCGAACACATCCGTCGGCACCTCACCGGCCTGCTGCCCGGCCCCGCCGACCTCGTCCCGATGCGGACGAGCTGGAAGCGCGACCTGATCGCCGGCGTCACCGTCGGCGTGGTTGCGCTGCCGCTGGCGCTCGCCTTCGGGGTGAGCTCCGGCATGGGCGCCGCGGCCGGCCTGGTCACCGCGATCGTCGCCGGGCTGGTCGCCGCGGTGTTCGGCGGCTCCCACGTTCAGGTCTCCGGGCCCACCGGCGCGATGGCGGTCGTCCTCGCCCCGATCGTCGCCGCCCACGGCCCCTCCGCAGTCGTCACCGTGTCGCTCATCGCCGGCCTGATCCTGGTGGCCGCCGGTGCGCTGCGGCTCGGCCGGGTGGTGGTCTACATCCCGTGGCCGGTGATCGAGGGGTTCACCGCAGGCATCGCCCTGATCATCGCGCTGCAGCAGCTCCCGCTCGCCCTGGACGTCTCGCTGCCCGCCGGCGAGGGGACCCTGGTGGCGGCCATCGACGCCGTCCAGGCCGCCGACTGGAGCCAGTCCTGGGTGCCGCTGACGATCACCGTCGCCGTCGTGGCGGTCATCGAAGCCCTGCGCCGGCTGCCCGGCGCCCTGCCGGGCGCGCTGATCGCCGTGGTCGCGGCCACCGCCGTCGCCGAGACGGCCGGCCTCGCGGTGGTGCGGATCGGCACGCTGCCCTCCAGCCTGCCGATGCCCGGGCTGCCCGTCCTCGACCCCGGCCTGCTGCGTCAGCTCGCCGGCCCCGCGCTGGCGGTCGCCGCACTGGCGGCCATCGAGTCGCTGCTCTCGGCCCGGGTCGCCGCCGGCATGGCCCCGACGGGACGGGTGCTGCCCGACCGTGAGGTGTTCGGCCAGGGCCTGGCCTCGATCGCGTCCGGGCTGTTCGGTGGGATGCCGGCCACCGGCGCGATCGTCCGCACCGCGGTGAACGTGCGGGCCGGCGCCCGCTCCCGGCTCGCCGCCGCCAGCCACGCCGTCGTCCTGATGGCCGTCGTGGCGGCCGGTGCCGGGTTGGCGTCCCGGATTCCGCTCTCCGCGCTGGCCGGCGTCCTGATCGCCACCACCTTGCGGATGGTCGACCTGCGCGAGGTGCGGGGCCTACTCAGGGTCGGACGCAGCACCGCGGCCACCTTCTTCGCCACCATCGCCTGCACGGTCCTGCTCGACCTGATCACCGCCGTCGAGATCGGCATCGTGCTGGCCGCCTTCTTCGCGCTGCGTGCCCTGGCCGACACCACCCACGTCGCCCGCGAGGAGTTGCCCGGCCCGCCGGCTCCCGGCGACGAACACATCGCCCTGCTGCGCCTGGACGGCTCGCTGTTCTTCGGCGCCGCCGACCGGTTGATGGACGACATCGCCGACACCGAGGCGTGGGTGGTGGTGCTCCGGCTGTCGAGGGTGGAGTTGCTCGACCCGACCGGCGCCCACCGGCTCACCGAGATGGTGCACCTGCTGGAGGCGCGCGGGGTCACCGTCCTGATCAAGGGGCTGCGAAACCGGCACCAGCGGATGGCGCGCCGTGCGGGGGTGCTGGAGGCCCTGCGCACCCGGGAGCACCAGTTCGTCGACCTGGACGAGGCGATCGAGCACGCGCGCAGCCACGTGGCGCGCCAGCTCGCCGGTCAGCCCGTACCGACCCGGCGCCGCTGACCGCTACCTCAGGTCGTCGGGGTTGCGCAGCGGCTGTTCGGCGACCGGGTACTGCGGGAAGCCCGTCGCGGGCGGGGGCGGTGCGACCGCCGGGGCCTCCTTGCGCAGGACGCGAGCGACCAGGTAGACGATCAGCATCGGCACCGCACCGACGATCGCCAGCATGAGTGCCCCGAGGAAGGCGGACAGCTCACCGGCCACCAGGAAGAGCAGGCCGAGGGCGAGCATCCCTGCGACGAGCACGCCGAGGATCGTCACGACCACCCGGGGTCCCGGACCAACCGCGAACAGGAGCTTCTTCATCCGACCTGTTCTACACCTGCTCGCGCAGCGGGAACACGATCCGGGTGACCGTCTGGGCGGGGTCGGTGTCCGGCGGGCTGTCGTAGAGCTCCCACATCGAGTCCGCGAGTTCGAGATCCTGCCCTTGCAGCCAGGTCATCAGTTCGTCGTAGCTCTCCGGCAGCTGGTCGTAGGACCCGACGTGGGTGCCGACCACCGCCCGGGTGGCGGGCTGCTCGGCGACGGTCAGCCCCGGGACGTCCACCGCCTGGTCGATTCCGAAGCCGATCTCGACGTCCACCACCTCGGTCGGCATGCCGTAGTAGCGGCCGTACGCGGGACCGACGACCTTCCCGCCGGCGGCATGAACCGCCTCGCCAACCCGCTGGAAGTCAGCCGGGAAGACGTCCTTGAGCTCGACCATCGAGACCACGTGGCGCACACCTGCACTGATCCACGGGCCAAGGGTTTCCAGATGCGGGTTCACTCCAGCCACAATGCCTCCCAACGCAGGGCTGAGCCTGTTACCACGCTAACAGGACCCCTGCCCGGGCGCGAGGCCGGTACACCCGAAGCGGGCACCACACCGCACGGCCCGTGGAAGGCTGCTGCCATGCTCAAGAACATCCCCGAGATCCTGACCCCGGAACTGCTCTCCTGCCTGGCTGAGATGGGCCACGGCGACGTGGTGGCCGTGGTCGACAGGAACTACCCGTGCTACTCCCGCGGGAACCAGGTGATCGAGTTGCCGGGGGTTGACGCGGCGACCGCGATCGAGGCGATCCTGACCCTGATGCCGCTGGAGACCTTCACCGAACCTGCCGTGGTCCACATGCTCACCGACGAGGGCGCCGAGGGCGCTGCCCTGGCGGGGGTCCGCGAGGTCTGGAACCGGCTGGACGGGCGCGCGGTGCCCGACCTCGGCGTGCTGCGGCATGGACCGGACGGCTTCTACGCCAGGGCCGAGCAGGCCTACGCCATCATCCACACCTCTGAGCCGGCACCGTTCGGCTGCTACCTGCTGGTCAAGGGCGTTCTCTAGCCGTATCGCCGATCCGCAAGGCGACCAAGTCGAAGTACCGGCTCACCAGGGCTGACGCCGGGCGCCGGATCAGCGTGGCGGTGAGCGGACGCAAGTCCGGCTCATCCCGCCTCCGGCGTCTGCTGGGCATCCAGCCCCGCCAGCGGCACGACCGACACCAGGGTGGCGTTGAGGTCGCGCAGCACGGTGAGCAGTCCGTGCAACTGGGCCTGGTCGGCGCTGACCGCGGTGAGCGTGGTCGCGCCGTCGCCGTCGTGCTCCAGGCTCCAGCCGTCGAGCGCTGCCGTCCACTGGTCGCCGAGGTGGCCCGCCACCCGCACCCGGTAGCCGCCCGGAGGATTGGGGTTCATCGCAGCACCCGGTCCGGGAACGCCACTACTGGTCGGCGGCTCCGTCCGCCCCGCCGGCGGATGATCCACTCCGCCACCGTGAGGTTGACCACCCAGCCCAGCACCTTGGCGGTGTCGTCGAGCAGGACGCTGCTGCCCAGCAGCGCCTTGCTGAAGCCCTCGGTGAAGGCCTGTGTCCCCGCCGCCATCCCGATCGCGTAGGCGCGGATCATCCAGGCCCGGTGGGCGGCGACGTCGCGCCGACGGATCGCGGCGAAGCCGAGCACGAGGCAGGCGATCATCGCGGAGCCGAAGACAAGGCGGAAGCCGAACAGCAGGGCACCGGTCCCGGCGCGCGCCGGGTAGAACAACGTGATCCACAGCGCCGAGACGGCGGCCACGAGCCCGACCACCGCTACCACGCGTCCGGCGCGGCGGTGCCAGCTGTGGC
>JAEYNS010000161.1 GCA_023412435.1 Actinomycetes bacterium
CTGCCCGGATCGGGGTCGCCGCCTGCGACCCGGCCGGCACCCTGGCCTACCCCGTCGAAACGGTGCCGGCGGGGCCGGCAGCGCTCGTCCGGTTGCGCCAGCTGGTGGCGGAGTATGAGCCGATCGAACTGGTCCTCGGGCTGCCACGGACGCTGGCCGGGACCGAGTCCCACGCCGCCCAGCGGATCCGTGCCGTCGCGGCCGAGCTCGCCGCCGCCCTGCCCGGCCTGCCGGTGCGGCTGGTCGACGAGCGACTCAGCACCGCCGCTGCCGCGCGGCGACTCGGGCAAGCCGGACGCAACACCCGGCGGCAGCGCGGGGTGATCGACCAGGCGGCGGCCGTGGCTATCTTGGAGGGTGCGCTCGACCAGGAGCGTGCCACCGGCCAACCGCCAGGAGAACTGCCATGACCGCCCGCCGCGTCCTCGAACCCGACGAGGACGGCGCCGACCGCCGGGGACGCGGACGCGGCTGGATCGCCGTCCTGGTCTCGCTGGTGGTGATCGTCGGCGGTGCCGGCGTCGGCTGGGTGTTCGCCCGCGACGCCGTGAGCGGCTGGTTCGAGGTCGCCGACTATCCGGGCCCGGGCGGCGACGAGGTGGTGGTGACCGTCCCGAAGGGCGCGAGCCTGCCCCGGATCGGCGAGCTGCTGACCGAGGCGGACGTGGTCGCCTCGGCCACCGCCTTCGTCAAGGCGGCCGGCGAGGTGCCGGGCGCCGCCACCATCCAGGCCGGGACCTTCCGGCTGCGCAGCCAGATTCCGGCGCGAACAGCCGTGGAGATGCTGCTCGACCCGGCCAACGTGCAGCGCAACACCTTCGTGCTGCGCGAGGGAGGCTGGCTCGCCGACCACGTGGACGCGATGGCCGCGGCCAGCGGCCTGCCGGCGAGCAGCTTCGAGGAGTTGCTGGAGGCGCCCGAGCCGCTCGGCCTGCCGGACTGGGCGGAGGGCAACCCGGAGGGTGTCCTGTTCCCCGCCCCCTACGAGCGGCCCGACCCGGTGGACGCCGCCGCGATGATCCAGCTCGCCACCGCACGGTTCGAGCAGGTCACCGACGAACTGGGCTTCGCGGCCGGTGCCGAGGCGCAGTCGGTCAGCCAGTACGAGGCGCTCATCGTGGCGAGCATCGTCGAGCGGGAGGTGGCCCGTGCCGAGGACCGTCCCAAGGTGGCCCGGGTCATCTACAACCGGCTCGACCAGGACATGCCGCTGCAGATGGACTCCACCGTGCACTTCGCCGTCGGGGACCGGGGGTCGGTCTGGACGTCGGCCGAGGATCGACGCAGCGACTCCCCGTACAACACCTACAAGCACAAGGGGCTGCCGCCGGGGCCGATCTCCTCGCCGGGCGAGGCCGCGCTCGCCTCGGCCATCGATCCAGCCGAGGGGGACTGGCTCTACTTCGTTGCCGTCAACCTCGACACCGGCGAGACCCGGTTCAGCTCCACCTACGCAGAGCACCAGCGGGCGGTCGCGGAACTGCAGGAGTGGTGCCGCGCCAGCGAGGCCAACCGCGCCAAGTGCGGCTGACCCGGCCCGTCAGCCCCGGACGCGCGCCGGCGTCGAGTAGGGTGGCCCAGACGCCAGGATCTCAAGGGAGGGCTAGTAGTCGATGGGGTGGCTGACCCGCAACCTGCGCGATTCGGAGACCGGACGGATCAGCGGCAAGGAGGTCTGGCTGCGGCTGCGCAGCGCGGCCGCGGTGCTGCTCAGCGTCGGTGTCCTGGTTGCCGGGGTGTCACTGGTGTCCGACCGGGTCCAGACCGCGTGGCTGCAGTTCCGTACCGCGGAGGACTACATCGGCGAGGGAGTGGCTCCGGTCGAGGTGACCATCGCCAAGGGCACCACGCTGTCGGCGATCGCAGACCTGCTGGTCGAGCACGACGTCATCAAGACCGCCAAGTCCTTCGACAGGGAGGCGGCGGCCAACGCCGACGCGAAGAAGATCCAGGCCGGCCGCTACCGGCTGAAGACCCAGATCCCCGCCAAGCTCGCCCTGTCGATGCTGCTCGACCCCGCCAACATCATCCGGGTCCGGATGACGCTCACCGAGGGCCAACGCCTCAGCGTCCAGGTGCAGCAGATGGCCAAGGCCACCCAGATCCCCGAGAAGGAGTTCAACAAGGCGCTGAAGGACTGGAAGAAGCTCGGCCTGCCGAAGTGGGCCAAGAACTCCGCCGAGGGTTTCCTGTTCCCCGAGACCTACGAACTCCCCGCCGACCCGACGGCCGAGTCCGTCATCAAGCTCGCCACCGCCCAGTTCAACCAGGTGGTCAAGGGCCTGGACTTCCAGGCCGCCGCGAAGCGCAACGACGTCAACGCCTACCAGGCCCTCGTCATCGCGAGCATCATCGAGCGCGAGGTGCGTCGCGACGAGGACCGTCCGAAGGTCGCCCGGGTGATCTACAACCGGCTCGCCGAGGGGATGAAGCTGGAGATGGACTCGACCATCCACTACATCGTCAACGAGTCCGGCAAGGTCTTCACCAGCGCCGAGCAGCGCACGATCGACTCGCCGTACAACACCTACCTGAAGAAGGGCCTCCCGCCGGGACCGATCAGCTCCCCCGGCCGCAAGTCGATGGAGGCTGCCGTCAATCCCGCCGAGGGCGACTGGCTGTTCTTCGTGGCGGTCAACCTCGACACCGGCGAGACCGAGTTCAACGAGACGCTGGCGGGCCACAATGCCAGCCGGCAGAAGCTGAACGAGTGGTGCCGCGCCAGCGACGAGAACCGCAAGAAGTGCTGACGGCGGGCATGGCAGACTGACCGCCATGCTCCGCTTCCTCACCGCCGGCGAGTCCCACGGACGCGCCCTCGTCGCCACCGTCGAGGGCATTCCGGCGCACGTCTTGGTCACCAGCGACGACATCTCGGACGCGCTCGCGCGCCGCCGCCTGGGACTGGGCAGGGGAGCCCGGATGAAGTTCGCGGCCGACGAGGTCACCCTGCTGGCCGGCATCCGGCACGGTGAGACCCTCGGCTCCCCGATCGCGATCATGGTCGGCAACACCGAGTGGCCCAAGTGGGAGACCGTGATGGCGCCCGACCCGGTGCCCGCCGACGCCCTTGAGGCCCTGGCTCGCAATGCCGCCCTCACCCGTCCCCGACCCGGGCACGCCGACCTGGCCGGGATGCAGAAGTACGACTTCGACGAGGCCAGGCCCATCCTGGAGCGCGCCTCCGCCCGTGAGACCGCCGCCCGGGTGGCGATCGGACGCGTGGCCGCGCACTTCCTCACCCAGGCCGCAGGGATCAGCGTCCTGAGCCACGTGGTGGCGCTCGGCAGCGTGGCGAGCGACTCCGAGCGGCTCCCCCTGCCGGAGGAGCTCGCCGTGGTGGACGCCGACCCGGTCCGCTGCTTCGACGCCGCGGCCAGCGCCAGGATGCAGGACGAGGTCGAGCTGGCCCGCAAGGAGGGCGACACCCTGGGTGGGGTGGTCGAGGTGGTGGCCTACGGCCTGCCGCCGGGCCTCGGCTCCCACACCCAGTGGGACCGCAGGCTGGACGCCCGGCTGGCGGCGGCGCTGATGGGGATCCAGGCGATCAAGGGTGTCGAGGTAGGCGACGGGTTCAGCCTCGCCGCCACCCGCGGCTCGCTGGCGCACGACGAGATGGTTCCCGGCGACGGACGGGTGACCCGCGTCTCGAACCGGTCCGGCGGCACCGAGGGCGGGATGAGCAACGGCGAGCCGCTGCGGGTGCGGGCGGCGATGAAGCCGATCGCCACCGTCCCGCGGGCGCTGCGCACCGTCGACGTCGCCACCGGCGAGGCCGCCGCCGCCCACCACCAGCGCTC
>JAEYNS010000132.1 GCA_023412435.1 Actinomycetes bacterium
GAACACCATCAAGCTCAGCGCCACGAACGTCGCGGTCCGGGTCGGCGGGTTCGAGCTCCTCGGCCTGGTCGAGGTCACCCAGCTGACCACCGGGCTGGTGAAGACCACGACCCTGCGGTTCGAGGTCACCGCCGACCTCGGCGACCCGATCGGGTCGGTCGGCGTCGCCGGCGACCTCACCGCCACTGCCGCCGGGGTGAAGGGCCACCTGGAGTTGGCAGCCGGACTGACGATCGGCGACGTGTCGATCACCGCGAACCCGCTGCGCCTCGAGATCGACACCGCCACCGGCTTCGTGGCGATCACCGGCCAGGACATGGCGTTCAGCATCGGCACCGTCGCGCTGCGCGGCTCCTTCGCGGTGCGGCGGGTCCCGGCCGGTGGCGGGGCCACCCGCACTGTCGTCGCCGTCACCGGCGGCAGCCTGGCGCTGACCGGCACCACCCCGATCCTGCGCAATCTCAACGGTCTGTTCGTCGTCGTCCCCGCCACGGCGGTGGGCGCCACCACCCCGGCGCAGGCCGGTGGCCTGGCCGGTCAGTTGTCGGGCACCGTCGACCTGTCCAGCCTGCTGCCCGCCGAGGTCGGCGTCTCCGGGGGCTTCAGCCTGCTGGTGAACCGCACCGGCCGGCGGGTCACCGAATCGGTCACCCTGGCCGGTGCCACCACCACCCTCGACGTGGCGGCCGGGCCGTACCTGAAGGTGGCCGGCACCGGCGTGACGCTCACCGTGATGGGTCAGCGGCTGACCGGCTCGGTGTCCTTCGAGCAGTCCGGGACGACGACGAAGATCGTCTTGCAGGACGTGTCGCTGCGGCTCGGCGACGGCACGACCGACCTCGTCGTGGTCTCCACCGTCGGGGTCAACGAGTTCACCCTCGGGTCCGGCGCCGGCCCCACCGCCGCCCGCTACCTGTTCGGCAGGCTGCGCGTCCAGGTCGCGATCAACCTGCCGGGTGTCAGCCTCGGCGGCGACCAGCTCTGGCTCGACCTCAACACCGACCCCGCCGCCGCGCACGCCCTGACCGACGGCACGTCGCTGCCGGCGAACCTGCTGCGGGTAGGGGGCACAGGGATCCACCTCGAGGTGGCAGGCCAGCGCCTCTCCGGCACGTTCTGGATCGAGCAGACCGGACCCGCGACCGCCAGGGTCACGCGGATCAGCATCAGCGACCTGTTCGTCTTCCTCGGCGACCCGGGGGCCGACCAGGCGGCCGGCCGGTCCGTCACCGACGCGGCGTTCGCCGACAACAACGGCGTCGCGCTGACCAGTGGCTCCGGCAGCCTGCTGCTCACCCCCTCCGGGCTGGCGGCTGCGGTCGCGGGCACGATCGTGGTGTCGCCGCAACTGGCCGGCTCGGTGCTGCAGATCGGTGACCTGCCGGTTCGCCTCGAGATCAACACGGCGCCGACCGCGGTGAACGACTCCGCGCTCGGCCTCCAGCTCCCGGCCGGCCGGTTCCTGCGGCTGCAGCTCGGCACGCAGACGACGGCGCCGGGCGGCGCGGTCACTGCCAACCCGGTCAGCATCACGATCGCCGGCCAGGCCCTCAGCGGGGTGTTCAGCTTCGAGCAGGTGACCTCCGCCGGGCCGGACGGGCGCACCGGCACCACCGATGACGTCACCAGCGTGAAGATCGCGGCGACCGCGGTGGGCCTGTTCCTCGGTGACGATGGCGGCACCCCTGCCGAGCACGGCGACGACATCGGGCTGCGGATCTCCGGCGGCATCGCGCTGCTGCTGCTCACCCCCGAGGGCATCGCCGGCCGGATCAGCGCGCGGGCCACCGTCAGTCTCGGTGCCGGTGTGGGCAGCGCGGGGGCCGACGTCACCGTCACCTTGAACCAGCTGCGGCGGGTAGCCGGGACCGCCGTCCGTCCGGTGGCGGTCAACGAGAGCTTCGTGATCGGCGGCACCACCACGACCCTCGTGCTCCCGGCAGGGGTCTACCTCCGGGCCGCGATCACAGGGCTCGGCCTCGACCTCGGCGGCCAGCGGTTCACCACCGACCTCGGCTTCGAGCGGGCGCTGCGGCTGAACCCCGACGGCAGCCTGGTCACTCCCGAGGTGGCGACCACCACCTTGTCGTTCGCCAACCTCGGGCTTCGGCTCGGCACCGCCGACCGTGACGTGGTCGTGGTCTCCGGCGGGCACGGCAGCTTCGTGATCGTCGGGGCCGGCGGCGGCGTCGCCGGGGGTATCGTCGGCGTGGTTTCGGCGCAGGTGGCCATCGACGTCCCGGGCGCCACCTTCCAGGGTGCCTTCCGGGTGCAGCTCAACACCCGTCCCGCCGGCACCGGCGCCTACCTGCTCGACCTGGGCACTGCGAGCACCACCGACGACATCGCAGTCAGCCCCGGCCTGGCGGTCACCGGGAGCGGGATCGTCCTCGAGATCGCCGGCCAGCGGCTGACCGGCAGCTTCGGCTTCAGCCGCAGCACCGCCGGCGACATCGTGGTCCTTGTCGACGACGCCCGGCTCGCCCTCGGCGACGGCAGCCGTACCTTCGTCACCGTCGAGCTGGACGGCGCGCTGCTCGTCACCGCACCGCGTCCCGGGGTGGCAGGCGGCCTGGTAGGCGAACTCGAAGCGGTGCTCATCCTCTCGCCGGAGCTCAGCTCGCAACTCGGCATCGAGGTGGCCGCCGACCTGCCGGTGGTGCTCCAGCTCAACACCACTGCGGCGAGCGTCAACCGGACGTTCACCGTCGGCTCCCTGAGCCGGGCCGTCAACGTCCGGGCGAACACCCTCGCCGTCCAGGTCGGCCTCGCGTCCCGGCCGGCCACCCTGGCGCTGTTCGGCCAGAGCGTCACCGCGGTCGTCCGGTTCGAGCAGACGACCACGCCCAGCGGCGCGAAGGTGGTCAAGGTCGGATTCACCAACCTGTCCCTCTTCCTCGGCGACGACAAGGGGACCCCGGCCACCGGCGACGACGTCGGCCTGCGGCTGACCGGGGGCTACGGCGCGATCCTGATCACCCCGACCGGCTACGCCGGCGAGTTCCTCGGCACGATCGCGCTGGCCGGATTGCCGGTCACCGTCGACGTCTCGCGGCTCAGCGTCCAGGTCAACACCCTTGCCGTCGCGGTCACCGAGACCGTCGCCTTCGTCGACGGCACCGGCGCGGGCACCACCCGCACCATGGTGCTACCGAAGGGCCAGTTCCTGCGGATCGCCGGTACCGACATCGTGGTCGGGTTCGCCGGCACCCCGCTCACCCTGACCGGCAGCGTCGCCTTCGAGCGGGTCGGCACCGGGTCGAACCAGGTCACCCGGATCGGGATCTCCAACGCGACCCTCAACCCCAACGGCCAGGCGATCGACGGCACCGCCCCGTCCGGGAGCCTCGTCGCCCTCAGCGGCGCCCTGTTCCTGTTCGGCGCCGGCGCGGTCACCCACGCCGGAGGCCCCGGAACCACCGACGATGTCCGCACCACCACCGGCGGCGTCGCCGGCGTGCTCACCGGACGGGTGCAGGCCGGCACCACGTTCGGCGCCTCCCTCGGCTTCGCGCTCAACACCACCAACGCCGCGGTGAAGCAGAGCGTCGTCGCCGGCACCGAGACGATCAGCGTCGACCTGACCACCACCCAGCGGTTCGCGTTCGTCGCCCGCGACGTCGAGTTCGACCTCGGCGACTTCATCGAGGTGCGGGCCGGTCAGATCGTGCTCAGCGGGGATTCCTTCTCCGGCACCGGCCTGGAGTTGTTCATCGGACGCGGCCCGTCCCGGCTCGCCGACGGCAGCACCAACCCCGACGCCGTCGGTGTGCTGATCCGCAACGCCAGCCTCACCCTGGTCCGTGATCCCGGCGGCACCGGCTACGCGCTGCGGGCCCGCGGCCAGTTCGCCATCCTCGGCCTCGACGGCCTCGAGGTGAGCGCGACCGTCGACTTCCTCGTGAACACCAGCTCCGCCGCGCTCGACCCGGCCGACCTGGACGCGGTGGCCCCGCTGCCCGCCTCGACCGACCCGATCGCGGCCAACTACTTCAGCTTCCGTGCGGTCAACGTGTCCATCGGAGTCGCCGGAGTCTTCGTCATCAGCGGCAACCTCAGCCTGACCCGGCAGCCGAACGGCGACCTCGACCTCGCGTTCAACCCGATCGGCGTGGTGATCAAGGTCGAGGGCACCAACATCGCGCTGCTGCAGGGCTACGCCTCCTTCAGCATCGCCGCCGCCACCGGGTTCCGGCTGACCAGCTTCAAGGTCGGCTCCTTCAAGCTCCTGCCGAAGGAGACCGACATTCCCGCCTCGGTCAGCCAGTTGACCGGCGCCGGCACCGTCGCCATGTTCCCGACCGCCGACCTGGCCGGACCGTACCGCGGCCAGGTGCTCCGCTCCGGCGACCCGAACTACGCCACCAACCAGATCAAGGTCGTCTTCAACGACCCCAACGGCGTGGGCCTGAACATCAACACGATCACCGACGCCGAGGCGGAGATCCAGGTTGTGGCCAACGGCGCCACGGTCGCGCTGGCGGGCACCGGTGGCAACCCCGTCCGGGTGGGCACCAGCAACACCTGGATCTACACCCTCGCCGCGCCGCTGCCCGCAGGGCTGGTCACCGTCCGGTTCCTTCCGGGCAGCTTCGCCGACAACTCCGGGGCCACCACGATGGGCGAGGACGAGTCCTTCATCCTGTGGACCGCACCCCCCGGCGCGCCCTCGCAGACCCAGCCCGGCCCGACTGCCGCGCTGGCCAGCCCCGGCAACGGCGGCGTGATCACCGTGGCGCAGATCAACGCCCAGGGCTACCTCGACATCACCTACACCAGCCTCGACGGCAGCCCCATCCTGAAGAGCACGCTCAACTCGACCGTGCCCTTCACCATCCGCGGGTCCGGCGTCGCGGACCTGCTGGTCGCCGACACCCCGGGCAACGCGGACCGTCCGATCATCAGGGCCACCCCGCTGCTGATCTCGGGCAGGGCCGACACCGCCACCTCGGTGACCTACCGCTACTACCTGCAGGACAGGAACAAGCAGAACGCCATCGGGCTGTTCCGGGCCGGCACCGTCGAGCTGACCTTCGACGGCGAGTTCTACAGCACCGGCAACGGCACCGCCCCCGCCGGCTCACCCGGCAACCTGCGTTCGCCCGGCCAGACCCAGTCCTTCCGGATCGACCCCTCGGCACCGGGGGAGACGACCACCAACGGGTCGGTGGCGCTGGGACCGCTGTCCCTGCAGGGCCCCAGCATCGGCCTGGCCGACTTCGGCTTCGCCGACGGCATGGTGGTGCTCACGATCGCGCTCGGCGTCGACCGGGCCAGCCTCGACTTCAGCCCGTCCGCCCCCGCGCCGGGCGGCGGGTCGCCCGGGACCACGCCGTCGCCGAGCGTCGAACTGCTCGGACTGATGGGCACCTTCGACCTGGCGGTCGACGTGTTCGGGCTGTTGTCGGGGAAGTTCAGGGTCGAGCCGACCGGCGCCTGGTCGCTGAACGTCGCCTCGCTCGAGGCGGTGATCCCCGACGTCGCCGAGCTGAGGGCGACCGGGATCGCGATCGCGTACGACCCGACGGCGGCCCGTGGCCAGGAACTGGTCAGGATCAACACCGCCGAGCTCACCCTGCCGAAGTTCGGCATCACCGGCAGCCTGCGTCCCTACAACCCGTCGACCCGGACCAACCTGGACGCCGACAACGCCACGACCCTGGCCGCCGGCGTCATCCCCGGCCTTGTCGTCCGGGACAACGGCTTCACCCTCGGCACCGCCGAGCTGAAGTACAAGCCCGGCAGCCCGAGCACGGGTGGCGCGGCGCCGGTCGGCGGCGGCACCGGCAAGATCAGCGTCTTCGGCATCCTCGAGCTGGACGACATCCGGGTCGGGGTCTCCGGCCTCGCGGTGAACTTCGACGCCGACGACCCGGTCGCAGGGTTCACCGGTGAGATCTACGTCGCCACCGGCGGAGCGACCCTGTTCCCGGGCAAGTCGTTCACCGCCCGGCTCACCGACCGCGCCACCGCCGACGACCGGCGTCCGGACGGGACCGTGGACGACGAGGCCTTCCGGATCGGCCTCGGCTTCAGCGCAGGCGCGGTCTCGGCGTTCGTCCTCGACGTCGACACGATGGAGATCGTGCTCGGCGGCTACGTCACCCTGACCGCCCGCGACTTCGAGCTCGACACCTCCGCAGCCGGCACCGACGCCGAGCTGGTCAGCTTCGCGTCCGTGGGCGCCACCGTCACCATCGGCGACCTCCGGCTGACCGGCGAGGGCCGCCGGTTCGCGGTGACCGGCAACGGCGACTTCGTCACCAAGCCGGGCTTCGGGATCTTCCTCGCGGTCGGCTCGGCCTCGGGCGACTCCTTCAAGTGGCCGTCCTGGCTGCCGATCCGGATCGACGCCATCGGCATCGAATGGGCCGACATCCAGCAGAACCCCGGCGACTTCGTCCTCACCCTCTCGGCCTCCGTCACCGGGATCCAGGGACTGGGCGGGCTGACCTTCTCCGGGTCGGTCCAGGGCATCAGGATCCAACCCTCGCTGCTTGTGGAGGGCAAGTTCCCGGTCATCGGGATCGACTCCTTCGGGGTGACGGTCAGCGGCTCCATGTTCGGGGGCGAGATCACCGCCGGGCTGGTCGGCGGCATCCTCCGGCTCGACTCCAGCTTCGCGATCATCGGAACCTTCGACCGGACCACGCCGGTCGCGCAGCGGGTGCTGTACCTCGGCATCCAGGGCGGCTTCTCGATCGCGGGGATGTCCGGGTTCACGATCCGGCTCGGCTTGAGCGAACTCGGTCCGCTGCAGGTGTTCATCAACGTGGAGGTTCCGGGCGGCATCCTGCTCGAGCCGAACAGCGGCCTCACCCTGAACGACTTCTCGGCCGGGGTCGAGTTCTTCAAGACCCTGCCGTCGCTGGAGGACCCGTTCGCGCTGCGCAGCACCGTGGGCGACCTGCCCACCGCCCAGACCGCCGACACCTGGCTCACCTCGCTGCAGCAG
>JAEYNS010000166.1 GCA_023412435.1 Actinomycetes bacterium
AGCCACCGGGTCGCCGAGGTGATCGACGCCTGGTTCGACTCCGGCTCGATGCCGTTCGGCCAGTGGGGCTACCCGTGGGCCGACGGCTCGAAGGAGGCCTTCGAGGCCGCCTACCCGGCCGACTTCATCTGCGAGGCTATCGACCAGACCCGCGGCTGGTTCTACTCGCTGATGGCGGTCGGCACGCTGGTCTTCGACCGCTCGTCGTACAAGAACGTGCTGTGCCTGGGCCACATCCTGGCCGAGGACGGCCGCAAGATGAGCAAGCACCTGGGCAACATCCTCGAGCCGATCTCGCTGATGGACACCCACGGGGCGGACGCCGTCCGCTGGTTCATGGCCGCGGGTGGCTCGCCGTGGTCGGCCCGCCGGGTGGGGCACTCGACCATCCAGGAGACCGTCCGCAAAGTGCTGATGACCTACACCAACACGGTCGCGTTCCAGTCGCTGTACGCCCGCGCCAACGGGTGGGCCCCGGTCGGGGACGCCCCCGCTCTGGCCGAGCGGCACGTGCTCGACCGCTGGCTGGTCTCGGCCCGCAGCGAGCTGGTGCGCGATGTCACTGCGGCGATGGAGGACTTCGACACCCAGCGCTCCGGCGCCCTGCTGTCCGCCTTCGTCGACGACCTGTCGAACTGGTACGTCCGGCGTTCCCGCCGGCGGTTCTGGGACGGCGACCCGGGCGCGCTGTGGACGCTGCACGAGACCCTCGACGTGGTCACCCGGCTGATGGCGCCGCTGGTGCCGTTCGTCACCGAACGCGTCTGGCAGGACCTGATGGTGTCGGTGGTGCCGGACGCCCCCGCCTCGGTGCACCTGGCCGACTGGCCGGTCGCCGACCTCGAGGCGATCGACGCGGGGCTGAACGAGGCGATGGCGCTCACCCGCCGGATCGTCGAGCTGGGACGGGCGGCGCGCGCCGAGGCGAAGGTGAGGACCCGCCAGCCGCTGGCTCGCGCGCTGGTGCCCTCGGCCGCCTTCGACCGGCTCGACGCCCCGCTGGTGGGCGAGATCAAGGCCGAGCTGAACGTGGTCGACCTGGGCTCGTTCGCCTCCGCCGGCGACCTCGTCGACCACTCCGCGAAGGGCAACTTCCGCGCCCTCGGCAAGCGGTTCGGCAAGCAGACCCCCGTTGTCGCGCAGGCCATCGCCGACGCGGACGCCGCAGCACTGGCCGGGGCGCTGACCGCGTCCGGCACCGCGTCGCTCGAGGTGCCCGACCTCGGCACCGTCGACGTGTCCGCCGATGAGGTCATCGTCTCCGAGCGGCCGCGGGCCGGGTGGTCGGTGGTCAACGAGCAGGGCGAGACCGTCGCGCTCGACCTGGAGCTGACCCCCGAGCTGGTGCGCGCGGGCCTGGCCCGCGAGGTGATCCGGATGGTGCAGGACGCCCGCAAGAGTTCCGGCTTCGACGTCTCGGACCGGATCGAGCTGGTCTGGTCGACTGATGACACCGAGGCGGGTCGCGCCACCGCGGAAGCCATCGAGGCGCACGCGGCGCTGATCGCAGACGAGGTGCTCGCGGTGTCTCTGACCCGCGGGGACGGTTCCTCGGCTCGCGGGGACGGTTCCGCGGCTCAAGGGGACGGTTCCTCGGCTCGCGGGGACGGTTCCTTCGGCGATGCCGAGCTCGGACTCACCTTCACGGTGACCCGTGTCTGAGCAGGGGCAGCAGCCGCTGCCGCCGCCGGTCGTGCTGCTGCACGGTGCCGGCCAGCTGCCGACGATGTGGCAGTCGCAGGTCGAGGCGCTCGGGGCCGGACGCCGCGCGGTGGCGCCGTGGATCGCCGGCCTCCGTCCGGGCAAGCGGTCCGAGCTGTCGCTGAAGACCGCCAGTGCCGAGCTGATCGGCGTCCTCGACCGGTCCGGCTACGCGGTGGCGCACGTCGTCGCCCACCAGCTGGGCGCGATGGTGGCGCTGCAGGCGGCCGCCGACAACCCCGACCGCATCGGACGGCTGGTCGTCTCCGGCGCCCTCGTACTGCCCGGCAAGCTGGCGCTGCGGGTCCAGAAGGCCGCGGTGCGGATGCTGCCCGTCCGCGGACTCGAGCAGACGGGCCTCAACAAGGACGACCTGGTGCGGGCGCTGGAGGTGATGGCCGAAGCCGACTTCTCCTCCCGGCTCGACGCGATCACGGCACCCACCCTCGTCGTGGTCGGCCAGTCGGACGCGGCCGGCCAGGTGTCGGCCAAGGCGCTCGCCGAGAAGCTGCCCCACGGTCGGCTCGCGGTGATCCCGGGCGGCGCCCACCCGAGCCTGGAGAACCCTGACGCCTACAACCGGGCACTGATCGAGTTCCTCGACTGAGCGGACGGTAGATGCACACGTCCCACACCGTCACGCTGGATCGAAGCGCCGACGAGGTGTTCGCGTTCCTGTCCGACGTCCGCAACGAGGTCGCGTGGCGCAGCTCGATCGTCGGATCCCGCTATGTCGGGGTGGACGGTCCCGAGTTGGGCGCGGCTGGCGCGACCGACGTCGAGATGAGCGGACGCAGCCTCACCATGCACTGGACGATCACCGACTTCCTCCCACCGGAACGCTTCGTGGCCTGGGAACTGGACGGCGAGCCGTGGCACGGCGGCGGCAGCTACCGGGTAGTGCCCCTGCCCGACGGCTGCCGGGTCACCGCCCGACTGGCGGTCCGCGTCAAGGGCCTGGCCCGGCTGCTCGAGCCGGTCCTCTGGTTCGCCTTCCGCCGCGGGCTGCGCGACGACCTGGCCCGTCTGGCCGTGGTGCTTCCGCGCTGACCCAGCGGAGGCTCAGCGGCGGGGCCGCCCGGTGAAGCCGTCCATCGTGTGATTGACCCCGAGCAGGTCGACCAGCGCGTCGAAGGTCCGCACCGGAAGCACCCGCGCGACCGGCAGCAGGTGGATCACCGGCGGCAGCACCAGCCGCGGCCTGCCGCGCTCGATGGCGTCCAGCACCCGGCGTGCCACATCGGCCTCGTCCAGGATCGGCAACAGCCACGGCGCCCGCGTCCGCACCCCGTCGAACATCCCGGTGTCGATGTAGAACGGGCACACCACGAGGGTCCTCACCTGCGAGCCCTGGCTGCGCAACTCGGCGCGCAGCGCCTCGTTGAACCCGACCACCGCGTGCTTGCTCCCCGAGTAGTCGGTCATCCGGGTGGTGCCGATAAGGCCCGCGGCGCTCGCCACGTGCACCAGGTGGCCGCTGTTCCTGGCCAGCATGGCGGGCAGGAAGGCGCGGCTGACCCGGTACTGGGCCAGTGTGTTGACCTCGAAGGTGCGGCGGATGTCGGCCTCGGTGAGCTCGGTGAAGGGCTTGCCCGAGACCACGCCGGCGTTGTTGACCACGATGTCGACGGTCCCTGCCTCCGCGACCGCCTGCGCGACCGCGTGCTCGTCGGTCACGTCGACCGACCGGAAGCTCGCCGCCGGTCCGATTTCGGCGCGAACCCGCTCGCCGGCCTCGGGGTCGCGCGCCCACAGGAGCACCTCCGCGCCGCGTCGTGCGGCGCCCACGGCCATCAGGCGTCCGATCCCCCGGGTGCCGCCGGTGATCAGGATGCGCGCTCCGGCCAGGGGCGTCCCCCGGCTCACCGGCCGGTCCGCTTCGTCGTCATGGCGGCCATTGTGCCGTCCGCGCGGGCGGGTTGCACGATCTTCTCAACCAGACGGTTGACCAAGCGCCGGTCGCGGCGTAGCGTGGTCATCAACCGAACAGTTGAGGAAGACCATGGACACCGACCAGCTCTCCCGCGTCTTCGCAGCCCTCTCCGACCCGACCCGCCGCGACCTCGTGGCCCGGCTCACCCTGAGCGACGCAACGGTGGGCGAACTGGCCG
>JAEYNS010000224.1 GCA_023412435.1 Actinomycetes bacterium
GGGGGGGCGCCCCGACGCCCGCCGTCCGCCCCGTGAAGTGAGAAAGGACCGATTGTGTCGTCCCCACCCGACGAGCAGGGCCTTGACCTGTTCGAGGAGACCGCCTCCGCCGCCGGCAACTTCCCCCACGCGCTGCGGGGCTACGAACGCAGCGCCGTGGACGCGTATGTCCGCGAGGTCGAGGCCAAGCTGTCGCGCGCGCTCGGTGAGTTGAAGGACACCCAGTACCAGCTCGCCCTCGCCGCCGCCACCGTCGACACCACCGACTACTCCCGGCTCGGCGGGCACGCCAGGACGCTGCTGAAGTCCGCCGAGGCGCAGGCTGCCGAGATCCTCTCCGACGCGCGCGCTGAAGCGGACCGGATCCGCGCCCAGGCCCACGTCGAACGCGCCCGGACCACCACCGAAACCCACGTCGCCATGGACGCCAGCCGAGCCGCGAACCTCGCCGACCTCAATCAGGTCCGCGAACTGCTCGGCGCGCAGACCGCCGCCGAGCTGGAGGCCGCCAAGGCGGACGCGGCAGCGCTGCTGCAGGCCACCGAGCGACAGCGCGACTGGCTGCTGCGTGAGGCGGAGACGCAGGCGAAGGCCGTCATCGATGCGGCGGTCGCCGAGGCCGAGCAGCGCAGGGCGGAGCTCGAGCGGGTCATGGCCGAGCAGCACGCTGAGCTTGCCCGGGTGCGGGAGGCGACTCTCGCCGACATCTCGGTGGTACGCCAGACGGCAGTCGACCAGGTCAACGAGCTGGTCGCCACCGCACGTGCGGAGGCGGAGGAACAGCGCACCCGGCTCGAGGCCGACGTGCTGACCGCCGACCAGCGCCGGGAGGCGGCGCGCGCCGAGGCGGCCGGGATCACCCGTACGGCGACCGAGCAGGCGGAACTGGCACTCGAGACGGCGCGGCACGAAGCCGTCCGCATCACCACCGAGGCCAACCGCCTCGCGGAGGAGCGCGCCGCCCGGCTGGAAGCCGAGATCACGGCGCTCACCCAGCGCAAGCAGGCCCTCCTCGACCAGCTCGGCCAGCTCTCCGCGATCGCCACCGACACCACGACCGAGCTGAGCCGTCCGGTCGCCCCTGAGAATCCCCCGGAGGCGTCGACAACTCCATGACACCGGAAGACCAGACTCCTCCGCCGGCACCGACACCGCCCCGGGCGGCCGGATCCCCCGTCCCGACTTCCGCACGGACGCCGACCGCCCCGGCGACCCGGAATTGGCTGCTGCGTTGGCGGCGGACCACCCAACCCACCCCGCCGGACTACGCCGACGGCCTCGACACCCGCACCGAGCGGATGTCCCTGCTGTACCGCAGCCCGTTCTACATCGGCTTCTTCCTCGCGGTCGGGGCGATGACTGCGTACGTCCTGCTCACCTCGATCGCCCAGCTGCGCGACATCCTCGTCCTGGTGATCCTCAGCATGGCGCTCGCGCTCGGCCTGAACCCGGTGGTGGAGTGGTTCCACAACCGCGGCATCCGGCGCGGGATCGCCGTGCTGATCGTCGCGCTCGGCCTGCTCGCAGGCCTCGGCCTCGCGGGCTGGGCAGTGGTGCCGGTGGTCAGCGAACAGGTGCGGCGGCTCAACGACATGGCGCCGGTCTATCTGGAGAACCTGCGCCAGAACCCGCAGATCGCGGCCTTCGACGCCCAGTTCCAGGTCATCGACAGGGTGGTCGACTTCCTGACCTCGGGTGAACTGATCAGCAACCTGTTCGGTGGCCTGCTCGGCGCCGGGCAACTGGTGGCGAACGTCATCTTCTCGATCACCATCTCGGTGGTGCTCACGCTCTACTTCCTGGTCTCGCTGCCGGTCATCAAGGAGGTCATCTACCAGCTGGCGCCCGCGTCCCGGCGCGCCCGAACCCGCTACCTGGCCACGGAGGTCTTCAAGCGGGTGGGTGGCTTCGTGTCCGGAATCTTCACCGTCGCGACCTTGTGGGTGGCGGTGTCCTTCCTGCTGCTGACCGGGATCGGGCTCACCCAATACGCGGTCGCGCTCGCCGTGGTGGTCGGGCTGTTCGCCTTCATCCCGCTGGTCGGCACCACCATCGCCATCGTCATCGTCGCGATCGTGGCCTTCTCGTTCTCGGTCCCGGCCGGTTGGATAGCCCTGATCGCGCTGTTCGCCTACCAGCAGTTCGACGCCTATTTCATCCAGCCGAGGATCTTCGCCCGTTCGGTGCAGGTGCCGGGCGTGCTGGTGATCCTTGGCGCGGTGTCCGGCGGCCTGCTGCTCGGCCTGGTCGGTGCGATCCTCGCGATCCCGACCATGGCGGCGCTACTGCTGCTGTACCGCGAGGTACTGGTCCCCCACCTCGACCGTACGTAACCCGCCGATTCGACCACCGCGTGGCCCTGCGCTGCGTACTGTCGTGCCATGAAGCGGCCCACCCCAGCCCTGATCGGGTTTCTCGCTGCGCTGGCGCTCGTCGCCGGCCTGCTCTGGGCAGGGGTGGCGGGCGCCCTTCCCGGGGTCCGGCTCGCGGTGGACTGGCCGCCGCTGGTGTCCCCGGGGATCGTGCACCGGGCACGGGACGCGGAGGTCGACCAGTTCGTGCGGCTCCTCCTGCCAGAACACGGAGCGGAGACCGTGGAGCGGTTCTCAGTCCGCAACCCTGGTGGTGGCGTCCAGGTGTGGGCGGAGGCCTATGCCAAGGGCCGCAGCCTGGGGCGTCCTTTCGACTTCGACACCCTCGAGATCGACGACCCGGGCCAGCTCGCGTTCGCGCTGGCGGGGTCGTCCGGCGAGCTGTGGATCAGTTTCAGCGGCGGGAGCTCCGGCTTTCACACGAGCTTCGAGACCCCTGTGGACCTCCGCAACAGCACCGGCATGAGCGGCACCTTCCACGAGGCGCCCACCGCCGTCGCGGCCGGCGAGTCGGTTCCCCTGCTGTGGCTGGTCCGCAACGAAGGCAACCGCGTCGACGGCCTGCCGGACGCCTTCGACCGGGACCCGGTGGCCGCAGTCCGGGACCCGGCGACCTTCGCCGCCTACGACTACGCGCTCGTGATCTGGTGCACCTTCACCGACTGAGCCGGGTCAGAACAGCCGGTCCTCTGCGTTGTCCAGGCCTCGCAGCGCGTCGTAGTCGACCAGGACGCAGTCGATCCCCCTGGTGTCGGCCAGGACCCGCGCCTGCGGCTTGATCAACTGGGCGGCGAAGACCCCGCGCACCGGCTTCAGCAGCGGGTCGGCGTTCATCAGTTCCAGGTAGCGGGCCAGCTGCTCGACCCCGTCGATCTCGCCGCGCCGCTTCACCTCGACGGCAACGTAGCCGCCGGCGGCGTCGCGACACAGCAGGTCGACCGGCCCGATCGGGGTGTAGAACTCGCGCTGCACCAGCGTCCAGCCCGCCCCGAAGGTGGCCGGGTTCTCGGCCAGCAGGGCCTGCAGGTGGGCCTCTACCCCGTCCTTGACCAGGCCCGGATCGACCCCCAGCTCGTGGCTGCTGTCGTGGAAGACCTCCGCGATCGCGATCTGCAGGGTGTCCCCGTCACCGTTGCGGACCTCCCAGACCTCGGTGAGGGCGTCCTCCTCGGCCGCCACGACTGCCTCGAGATCCTCTGGCGGCGGGCTGACGGTGATGGTGCACGGGGCGCTCATCCAGTTCAGCGGCTTGTACGCCCGGTCGTCGGCATGGATCGAGACGGACCCGTCCGCCTTCACCATGATGAGCCGGGTGGCCATCGGCAGGTGAGCGGAGAGCCGTCCGGCATAGTCGACCTGGCAGCGGGCAATCAGCAGACGCACCCGGACAAGCTACCGGATCCGGAGACTCCGCCGACGCACGGATCCGGCGCCCTGGCCGAGGCGTCCCCTCGTCT
>JAEYNS010000242.1 GCA_023412435.1 Actinomycetes bacterium
GTCTCCCACCTCCGCCAGGTCGGGCCCGTCGTAGACCACCTCGATCTCCACGGGGCGGCCCGGGGCCGGCACCGGCGCCAGATCCGGCACCGCGGCGAGCAGGGCCGCCAGGGGATTCCGGCCTTCCTCGAGTGCGCGGGGCGACGCGAACCGGACCAGGACGGTCCGAGCACCGGGCACCAGCTCCACCACGTCGGCAACCGCGCCGCCGCCCAGCGCGTCCACGAACCCCGCCAGCCGGGCCGGTTCCGCCTCGACCAGGACGGCGGTCTCGCCGGCGGGGAGCAACCGCCCGGTCACGGCGCGAAGGGCGCCAGTTCGACCCCTGCCGCCGTCAGGGCGTCCCGCACCGCGCGCGCGATCGCCACCGCGTCCGGGGTGTCGCCGTGCACACAGACCGAGTCGGCCCGCACCGCGTGCAGTCCCTCACTGGTGCTGAGGTAGCCGGCCGTCACCAGCCGCACCACGCGGGTCGCGATCTCGTCGGGGTCGGTGAGGACGGCCCCCGGCTCACCGCGAGGCAGCAAGCTGCCGTCGGGGGCGTAGCCGCGGTCGGCGAAGGCCTCGACGGCGGTGGTGAGCCCAGCGTCGGCGGCGCGCTGCAGGGCCACCCCGGGCAGTCCCAGCAGGACGAGGGACGGGTCGATGTCGACGATCGCCTGGACCACCGCCTCAGCCTGCGCCTCGTGGTGGACTATCGCGTGGTAGAGGGCGCCGTGGGGCTTGACGTAGGTCAGCCGGGTGCCGACGGTGGTGCAGATGCCCGCGAGGGCGGCCACCTGGTAGATGACATCGGCCCGCAGGTCGGCAGGATCGAGGTCGAGGAACCGGCGCCCGAAACCGGGCAGGTCGCGATAGCCGACGTGGGCGCCCACCGCCACCCCTCGCTCGGCCGCCAGAGCTGCCACCGCCAGCATCGAGCGAGGGTCACCGGCGTGGAACCCGCAGGCCAGGCTGGCGCTGGTGACCACGCCGAGCAGCGCCGCGTCGTCCCCCATCCGCCAGGGGCCGAAGGACTCGCCGAGGTCGGCGTTGAGGTCGATTCGCACAGCTAAGCGTTTCCCGTGCCGGACCCCCTGCGCAAGCGCCCGGAACCGGGGTCGGACCGGCTGCCGGCGGTGGTTTACTGATCCGGTGCCTCGTCCCCGCAACCCGCTGATCGTCAGCCTGCTCTCGCTGCGCGGCAACGGAAGGGCGAGCATCTACACCGAGCCCCTGTGGGGCCTGTCGATGATGCTCGTGCTGCCGTACGCATCGGTGTTCATGCTCGCGCTCGGCCTGCAGGACCAGCAGATCGGGCTGCTGGCCACGATCTCGATGCTGTCCCAGGTCGTGTTCGGCCTGCTGAGCGGAGTCATCACCGACAAGCTCGGACGACGCGCGACCACCGCCGTGTTCGACCTGATCGCGTGGTCGATCCCCTGCCTGATCTGGGCGTTCGCACAGAACTTCTGGTGGTTCCTCGTCGCCTCGGTGATCAACGGGGCCTGGCAGGTCACCCAGAACTCATGGGACTGCCTGCTGGTCGAGGACGTGGACCGCGCGGAGATCCCGAAGGTGTACTCGCTGGTGAAGGTCGCGGCGGAGTTCTCCGCGCTGTTCGCCCCGATCGCCGCCCTGCTGGTCTCGCGGCTCGGGCTGGAGCCGGCGGTCCGGATCCTCTATCTCAACGCGTTCGTCGTCATGACCCTGAAGATCTGGATCCTCTACCGCTGGTCGACCGAGACCAGGACCGGCCTGCTCCGGCTGGAGCAGACCCGCGGGGTGAGCATCTGGCGGTCGCTGCGGGAGTACCGGGGGGTCCTGGGGCTGATCATCCACTCCCGCGGCACCATCTTCTCGCTGGTGATCGCCGCCCTCGTTGGAGCAGTCACGCTTGTCAACGGCACCTTCTGGCAGGTCGTGATCAACCAGCGGCTCGGCGTTCCGGACGCCCTGCTGCCGTTCTTCCCGATGGTCAGGTCGGTGTTGTCGGTGCTGTTCTTCTTCACGCTCATCCCGCGGCTCACCCACGCCCGGCATCTCAAGGCGCCGACGGTGTGGGGGTTCGTGATCTACCTCGCCGGCCTGGTGCTGTTGGTGGCGATCCCCGACCCGGGCGGCGCCGCGACGGTGTCCACCTACGGCCTGCTGGCGGCCTGCCTCCTGCTCGACGCCTTCGGTGCCGGGATCCTGTTCATGCTGGCCGAGTCGCTGGTCGCTCTGCACGTCGACCGCGACGAACGCTCCCGTGTGATGGCCATCCAGCGGACCTGCGTGATGCTGGTCACCGCGCCCTTCGGCTGGATCTCCGGCTGGCTGTCGGGGATGGACAGGACGTGGCCGTTCCTGCTCACCTCCGGGCTGCTGGCGCTCGGCATCCTGGTCAGCGCGCGGTTCTGGGTGACCACCCACGCGGAGCCTGCCACGGCCTCGGTCACCTGAACGAGGGACCCGGACGAGGCCGCCGGGAAGCCCCCGGCGTGTCGTCTTGACGAGTTTGTTCAGATGGTCGCGCGCCGGTCCCGGACCGCACTAGGGTGACGGGTGCGTGTCGCGCGGGGTGGGCCGCTGGCGACGGGAAAGGACACTGCAGATGAGCGACTCGGTCTCCCCGCTGGGGTCCGTCAGGTTCCTGAAGGTCAGCGAGGTCGCCGCCATGCTGCGGGTGTCGAAGATGTCGGTCTACCGGCTGATCCACGCAGGGGAACTCGAGGCCGTCCGGTTCGGCCGCAACTTCCGGGTCCCCGAGCACGCTGTCAACGTCTATTTGCGCGAGTCGTTCTACAACGCCGGCTGATTTCGCCCGGGACGCCGAGTTCAGTAGGATTCAGTGCTTGGGGCCGGGTAACCGGCACCTTCGGCGGACTGGCAGGCCAGCCCGCATCATCCAAACCTGCCGGACCCGGTCCGGCACCTGAGAGGTCTACACGTGGGTTCGGTCATCAAGAAGCGCCGCAAGAGGATGGCGAAGAAGAAGCACCGCAAGCTGCTGAAGAAGACGCGCATCCAGCGTCGCCGCGCCGGCCGCTGACCCATCGCGAGGCCCGCTGTGGCGCCCCAGGTGCGGGTGGTCCTGCTGGTTCGTGAGGGCTGCCACCTGTGCGTCGACGCGATCGCGGTCGTCGAACGGGTGTGCGCCGGTCTCGGCGTGCCCTGGCGCCAGGTGGACGTCGACACCGACCCCGCGCTGCGGGCTGCCTACACCGACCACGTTCCCGTCACCCTGATCGACGGACGCGAGCACGCCCGCTGGTTCGTCGACCCCGACCGGCTGGCCGCCGCGCTGGAAGTCACCGCCTGACCGCCCGCAGCGCTGCTGTCCGTGGCCGCCGCGGCAGCGCCGACGGTAGTCCCGGCGCCACGTATTGTTGAGCCGCAGGTTTCCCCAGCTGAGGAGTCCCATGGCCGCAAGCGTCGTCCACGTCGTTCGCCACGGGCAGGTCCACAACCCCGACGCCGTCCTCTATGGCCGGCTGCCCGGCTTCGGGCTCTCCGAGCTCGGCAAGCAGATGGCCGAACGCCTGGGCGAGCACTTCGCCGACGCCGACCTCGCCTGGCTGGTCAGCTCGCCGCTGCAGCGGGCGCAGGAGACGATGGCGCCGATCGCCGCCCGCCACCCCCACCTCGAGGTGCACCTCGACGAGCGCGTGATCGAGGCAGCCAACCACTTCGAGGGTCGCTCCTTCGGCAAGGACAAGGTCTTCCTCAAGCCCTCCACCTGGTGGGCGGTCCGCAACCCGCTGCGGCCCAGTTGGGGCGAGGCGTACCTGTCGATCGCCCAGCGGATGCACGCCGCGATCCGGGACGCCGCCCGTCACGCGGACGGCGCCGAGGCGGTCATCGTCGCCCACGAGCTCCCGATCTGGATGGCGCGGCGTTCAGCGGAGAAGCGCACCCTCGTCCACGACCCACGCCGCAGGGAGGCCCGGCTCGCCAGCGTGACGAGCTTCACCCTCGAGAACGCAGCGATAGTCGAGGTGTCCTACGCCGAGCCGGCCGCCGACCTGGTGCCGGTCCGGTCGTCGTGGAAGTACCGGCCGGGGGCGTGAGCATGCCGCGTCGGCTGCGCAGCATGCTGGCCGCCGTCGGGACGGCGGCGGTGCTTGTGCTCACCGGGTGCAGCAC
>JAEYNS010000280.1 GCA_023412435.1 Actinomycetes bacterium
TCCCTGGGACGGGGATCACCGGCAGCCATCTGACGGTCAACGCCACGGTGCCCGGTCTCGACGCCGCCACCTTTGAGGAGCTCGCCGAGACCGCCAAGGCGAACTGCCCGGTCTCCAAGGCCCTCGCCGGTATCGAGATCACCCTCGACGCCACGCTGGCTTGAGTCCGGGCGACGGGCCCTGACCTCCCCCGGCCCTGAGCGGTCAGTCGTCGCCCAGCGCCTCGACGTGCAGGAAGAGGTCCATCAGCGGCGTCTGCCACCGACGGAACCCGAACGGTTCGCCGAACTGCAGGATGACGGCGCTCTGCGGCGGGTCGATCGCGCCACCGCTGACCACGACCGTCCCGCCGCCCAGCAGGTCCGCGTACTCCCCGTCCGGGAGTTGTACGGGTAACCGGGGCGTCGCGGCGTCCACGTTGAAGACGCCGTACAGCCCGGTGCCGGACGGCGGCGGCGTCAGCCGGCCGTGCCGGGGCGAGCCCCAGGCCAACTGGACGCACGGGTCGTCGTCCAGCACGACGAAGGCCCCCTCGGTGAGCGCCGGATGCTTCTTGAGCCGGGTGAGCGCGGTGATGAAGTCGGTGAGCTCGTAGCTGCCCCACTGGATCGGGTCCGGCTCGAACAGCGAGGGCCAGCGCCGCGCCGCGGACTCCTGGCCGGCGAAGATCATGAACGGGCCGTGGCAGAAGGCCGCCAGCGCCGTCCAGGCCAGGGCCTGCGATCGGCCGGCGGCGAACCGCATGATGCGGAAGTTGTCGTGGTTCTCGACGTGGCGCAGCTTGGCGAAGTTGGCCGGCAGCGAGACCTCCTGCCAGCGCAACATCTCCAGGTAGCGGCCGACCGGAACCTGGCCGGTGACCGCCGCCTGCCAGATCCCCCAGACGTCGTAGGTGTACTGGATGTCGAAGGCCTGGTAGAGCTCGGCCTCGCTGGCCAGCGGGTCGCCCTCGGCCCTGCGCCGCTCGATCAGGAACGGGTGGACGGTCTCCGCTATCCACAGCAGCCCCGGCTTGAGCTCGGCCAGTTCCCGCCGCGCCCTCAGCCAGAACTCCAGGGGCACCAGCGTGGCGGCGTCGCACCGGAAGCCGTCCACCCCACGGCGCACCCAGTCGCGCAGGTTCTCCAGCAGCACGTCGTCGACGGCGGGGTTGGGGTGGCGGAAGTCGACGATGTCCGACCACTCCGGCACCGAGCTGACCGGACGGCCGGCGGCGTCGATGTGGAAGAACTCCGGGTGCTCGGTGAGCAGCACGCTGTCCTGGGCGGTGTGGTTGAAGACCACGTCGATGATCACCCGAAGGCCGCGGGCGTGGGCCTGCTCGACCAGCTCCGCGAAGTCGTCCTCGTCGCCCAGGTCGGGATGGATGGCGCGGTAGTCACGGATCGAGAACGGCGACCCGAGACTGCCCTTGCGGGCCTGCTCGCCGATCGGGTGGATCGGCAGCAGGTAGACGATGTCGACCCCGAGGGCGGCGATCCGGTCGAGGTCGGCGGTGACGTCGCGCAGCGTGCCGTTGGGCCCGTGGTTGCGCGGGAACACCTGGTACACCACCAGCCCCTGCACCTGCGCAGGTGTGTCCTTCGCCACGGCGATCCTCCCTCTGCCGCCGGCCGCCGCTGCCCGGCACCAACGACTCGCGGCTCTCGGCGCGACTCTAGCGAGTCCTGCTCAGCGGGCGTCGAGCATTGTCAGGACGAGGCGCGACGGCTCGTGGGCGTAGACGGCGTGCGGCACCCGGGCAGCGAGGTGGAACAGCCCGCCCGGCAGCAGCTCCTCGGTGCGGCCGTCCGCGGTGATGCTCAGCCGTCCGGTGAGCACCTGCAGCAGCACCGGCATCGCCGCGGTGTGCTCGGTCAGCTCCTGACCGGTGTCGAAGGCGAACAGGACCACCCTCACCCCGGGCTGCCGCAGCACCGTCCGCGAGACCGTGGACTCGGTCTGGACGGCGATCAGCTCGCTCAGGTCGGTGAGGGTGGTGAACGCTGGGGCGTCGGTCATGGGGCTCCTTCGATCGGAGTTGGCGGTGGTTCACCGGGGACGGTTCCTCGGCTCACGGGGACGGTTCCTCGGGTCACGGGGACGGTTCCTCGGCTCACCGGGACGGACCTCATCAGGCGTGCCCGGCGCCGTCGAGTTGCTCGATCACATAGCCGAGCAGGCCGCTGACCACGGCCAGAGCGTCCCGGACGCCGCCGCGTGAGCCGGACGAGGCGAGGACGAACACGGCCCGACGACCCGGCCGCAGGATCGCCCCTGCCACCTGCCGGGACACCAGGGCCAGCGGGGTCTGCTCCGCACCGCGCCGCCGGATCTCCTCGGCGATCCCCGGGATCTGGAAGCTGACCAGGCCGGCCACCACGTCGGCGGTGTGGTCGGACGGGCCGATCCCGGTGCCCCCGCAGGTCAGCAGCACCCTCACGCCATCGGCGACCGCTGCCTCGATCGCCTGCCGGATGAGGTCCGGATCGTCCGGCACCACCACCCGGTCGACGACGACTCCGGCCTGCGTCAGCTGGTCCACCGCCAGCAGACCGCCGCGGTCTGCGTCACGACCGGCGGCCACCTCGTCCGACACCGTGATCACACGAGCCCGCAGGCCGGCCGCCGGAACCCCGTCGGTGGTCATGACCGCTTCGGCGCGCCGGGCCGGGCGTACCGCCACACGGTGATCCCGACGCACATCACAGCCCAGGCGACTCCGATCCAGTAGAAGGTGGTCGCCGGCATGACCGTCAGCCCGACCCCGAACAGGAACGGGCCGAAGGCAGCGATGGCGCTGGTCCAGCCGATCACCCCACCGGCCTGGCGCCGTTCGAAGATCATCGGCATCTGCTTGAACGTCGAGGCGTTGCCGATCCCGGCGAACAGGAAGATCGCCAGCATCCCGAGCAGGAAGTGGTTGAACCCGCCCTGCAACGCTGCCGCGCTCGAGGTGTCCGGCGTCAGCGCAGGAATGGTCACGGTGATCGCCCCGATCAGTCCGACCCCCGAGATCAGCGTCCAGATCGCCCCGCCCATCCGGTCGGTGAGCGGCGAGAACAGCACCCGGGCACCGGCGCCGACCAGCGGGCCGAGGAAGACGAAGGACGCCGGATCCGGCACCTGGTAGCCCTCGACGAGGATCTGCGCGGTCTGTCCGGCGCCGTCCACGATGGC
The DNA here is from genome assembly GCA_023412435.1 of Actinomycetes bacterium. Lineage (GTDB taxonomy): Bacteria > Actinomycetota > Actinomycetes > Propionibacteriales > Propionibacteriaceae > Propionicimonas. The sequence goes on from JAEYNS010000280.1 coordinate 3,160, forward strand.
GGGGTTGGTGGCGCCGTACAGGTTGCTCATCAGCAGCCCGAACTGGGCCGACAGGCCCGAGAAGGTGCCGAAGGTCATGATGTAGAGCAGGGTCATCCACCAGGTGTCCTGGTTGGCGAAGATGTCGAACTGCTGCCGGATGTTCGCCTTCACCGGCACCGACTTCAGATACTGCCAGGCGATCCAGGCGGCGATCAGGATGAACGGCAACCAGACGAAGGACGCCGCCTGGTACCAGACCTCGCGATCCGGCCGGCCCGCGATCTCCATCTGCTGGCTCTGCCCGAGCCACCACAGCATGCCGAGCCCGATCAGCCAGGGCGTCAGCAGCTGCACCAGCGAGACCCCGAAGTTGCCGATCCCGGCCTGCAGGCCGAGCGCCGTCCCCTGCTTGCGGCGCGGGAAGAAGTACGAAGTGGACGGCATGAAGCCCGAGAAGGCGCCGCCGCCGATGCCGGCGAGGAAGGCGAGCACGAGCAGCTCCCAGTACGGCGCGGTGGGCGACATGGACCGCACGCCCCAGCCCAGCACGGGGAAGAACAGCAGCAGCGTGGTGGCGGCCACCATCTTGCGGGTGCCCATGATCGGCGGCAGCACCATCCACACCAGCCGAAGCAGGCCGCCGGACAGCCCGGGCACGGCGGCCAGCCAGTACAGCTGCTCCCTGGTGAAGTCGTAGCCGATCGCGTTCAGCTTCGGGACGATCGCCGACGGCAGGAACCACGCCACGAAACACAGCGTGAGCGTGAAGGTGGTGATCCACAGGGTCTGCCAGGCAAGCTTGCTGTTCCAGGTCTGCTCATTCTCGGGATCCCAGGACGTGATCCACTCCGGCCCGCTCTGGAGGCGAGCGACGATCGGGTTGCTCATGCAGGACTCCTGGTCAGGTGGAGGTCGTGTCGACGGCGATGGACGGGGCGGCGCTCCCGGTGCGCCGCAGCAGCAGGGCCAGCACGAGGGCCGCCGCCGCCGTGCCCACCAGCAGCCAGAGCCCCACCGCGTAGGAGTTCGCCGCGGCGTCGTAGGTGGCACCCATCACCAGCGGCGGGATGTAGCCGCCGAGGCCGCCGGCGGCAGCAACCACCCCGCTGACCGACCCCACCTTGTCCGGCGGCGCCAGGCGCGGCACCCAGCCGAACACCGCTCCCATCCCGATCCCGAGGGCGGCCGACATCGCCAGGAACGCGGCCCCGGTCACGATCCCTTCCGGCGGCTCGAGGCTCACCACCCAGGCGAGCGCCGCGATCCCCACCAGGGCGGCCGCCGTGACCGGCTTCGCGCCCAGGCGGTCGGCCAGCGCGCCGCCGATCGGACGGGCCACCACCGCTGCGATCACGAAGCTGCCCATCCGGGTCCCCGCGCCGACCTGGTCGACCTGCTCGGGGTAGATCGTGGTCAGGTACTTCGGCAGGAAGGTCGAGAAGGCGACGAACCCGCCGAACACCACCGCGTACAGGAAGGACATCTGCCAGGTGATCGGCAGGCGGAGGGCAGCCACCACCCGTGGCACCACCGGCTGCGGGTTCGGCGCCCACACCGGCGACTCCTTCAGGAAGAACCAGACGATGGCGGCCATCGCCACCATCACCGCGGCGATCACGAAGTGGGTGTTGAGGTAGCCGATCCCCTCAGCCAAGCGCGGGGTGAGGAAGGCTGACACGGCGGTGCCGACCATGCCCATCCCGAACACGCCGTTGGCGAAGCCGCGCCGCTCCGGTGCGTACCAGGCACTGGAGAACGGGATGCCGACGGCGAAGATCGTTCCGACGCTGCCCAGGTACAGCCCCGCCAGGATGAGCAGCCAGTAGAGCTTCAGGCTGCCGGCGACGGCGACGAGCAGCACGGCGGGCACCGCCCCGAGCAGCACGGCGGTGAACATCGTGCGGCCGCCCAGCCGGTCGGTGAGCGCCCCGACCAGCACCCGTCCCAGCGCGCCGACCAGGACGGGGGTGGCCAGCATCAGCGAGATCTGGCCCTCGTCCAGGCCCATCGAGGTGGCATAGGTCTTCTGCAGCGGCGCTATTGACATCCACGCCCAGAACCCGGTGGCGGACGCGACGGTGGCCAGGACGACCTGGCCGAATTGGCCGGTGAGCGCGGGCCGTCCGCTCGCGGTCATCGATCACCCCGGTCGGCGTCCCTCGTGCCGACCGGGTCCCACCCGCGCACCCGGCCGTGGGACGGGGCGGGCGGGACGGCGTCCCGGCTGCGGTAGACCACGTAGGGCCGGAACAGGTAGTGCAGCGGCACCGTGAAGGCGTGCACCAGCCGGCTGAACGGGGTCAGCGCGAACAGCGCCAGTCCGATCAGGATGTGCACCTTGAACTGCCAGGTGGCCGCCGCCATCGCCGCGATGTCGGGCTGGAACACCAGCAGCGAGCGGAACCAGACCGAGACGGTCTCGCGGTAGTTGTGGTGTTCGCCGGCCGGGGTGGTGTCGCCGGTCAGGGTGGCGACCAGCCCGAACACGATCACCGCGCCCAGCACGACGTACATCAACTTGTCGTTGCGGGTGGTGGCCAGGAAGACCGGGCCGGTGGTGCGACGGCGGTAGATCAGCAGCGCGATCCCGATCAGGGTGGCGATGCCGGCCAGCGTTCCGGCGCCCACCGCCACCCAGTGGTACAGCTCCTGGGTGATCACCCGGTCGGTCCAGTCCTTCGGGATCAGCAGCCCCACCAGGTGGCCGCCGAGGACCACCAGCAGTCCGAAGTGGAACATCGGCGACGCCACCCGCAACAGCCGCGACTCGTACAGCTGCGAGGAGCGGGTGGTCCAGCCGAACTGGTCGTAGCGGTAGCGCCAGACCAGTCCGGCGATCAGGGTGAGCGCCACCAGGTAGGGCACGACCCCCCACAACACGATGTCCAGGGCGCTCATGCTCCGCTCCTCACCACGTCGTTCAGCCCCACCAACTCGACCGGCTGGGCACGGCCGAACCGCGCCTGCACCTCGGCGAGCGTGGCCGGCGAATCACCGGGCAGGCAGCCGCAGACGGACGCGAGCACGCCGGCGTGCGGCAGCCCGTCCTTCTCCAGCCCGAGCCGGATCAGCTCCAGGCTGGCCCGGAACCGTTGCAGCAGGGCGGTGCCGCGGGTGCGGTCGGCGACCGCGAACTCCAACACCATCGGCAGGTAGTCGGGCAGTTCGCCTGCGGTGTCGACCAGCAGCCCTGACTCCCGGTAGACCGCCTTGACCTCGGCCAGCACCTCCCCGCGCCGGCGGGTGTCGCCGTCGGTCCAGTAGGACAGGTGCAGGGCGTGCCGCCGGGACAGGTCGAACTCCTGGATGTGGAAGGACTGCAGGTCCACCAGCGGACGGCCCCGCAGGTGGGCCAGGACCGGACCGAACCGCGCCGCGTCGGCACTGCCTGCCAGCGCCTGCTCGATCAGGTCGAGCCGGTCCAGCAGCTCGGCGTCGGGGTAGGACAGGCACAGTGACGCCGCCTGGAAGACCACCTCGGGTCGGGTCCCCGTCGCAGCCGGACGGCGGGCGGCCCACCTCAGCGGGCTCATGGCGTGTCCTCGTTCGCGTCCCAGTTGAGCATTCCCGCGCGGTTGGCCAGCGCCGCCTGGGAGGCGGCCTCCTCGGCCTGCTGGCGCTGCTTCAGCGCGGTGTAGGTCTCGATCGCGACCGGCACCGGCCGTCCCGAGGCCTCACCGAACGGGCCCGACTCGTACATCCCCGGCCCACCCTCGTAGTCCAGCGAGCAGGCCAGCTCCTCGAGGTTGTGCGCCTCCTCGCGGTGCGCCTTGGGGATGACGTAGCGGTCGGAGTACTTGGCGATCGCCAGCAGCCGGTACAGCTGCTCCAGTGCCTCGGGGGTCATCCCCACCGCGGCCGCGAGCTCGGCGTCGCGGCCGGTGCCGCGGGTCACCCCCCGCATGTACGACCGCATCGCCGCCAGCTTCTGCAGCACGTCGGTGACGATCGCGGTGTCGCCGGCGGTGAACAGTTCGGCGAGGTAGGAGACCGGGATCCGCAGCGCGTCGATGGCGCCGAACAGGTTGCCCGCAGCCTCGGCGTCGTGGCCCTGGTCGCGCAGCAGGTCGATCACGGGCGACAGCGGCGGGATGTACCAGACCATCGGCAGGGTGCGGTACTCCGGGTGCAGCGGGAGCGCGACCTTGAAGTGCTTGATCAGCGCGTAGATCGGGGACCGCTGCGCGGCAGCGATCCAGTCGTCCGGCATCCCGCCTGCCCTGGCCAGCGCGACCACCTCGGGGTCGCG
>JAEYNS010000292.1 GCA_023412435.1 Actinomycetes bacterium
CTCACCACCTTGACGAAGGGTCAGGTCGTCGAGGCGGACGGCACGGCGGCCAACGGCTGGCAGCCGATCAGCTTCGAGGCCCGCAGGGCCTACGTGTACGCGCAGTACGTGACGCTCACCAAGAGCACTGACACCCCGATCACCGCTGGCCTGGCGGCGAAGCGGCCAACCGTCGCGAATGTCAACCTGCGGACAGCACCCAGCCTCACCTCCGAGATCCTGAAGGTGCTCAAGAAGGGCACCAACGTCGACGTCACGGGCCGCAAGTCGGGCGACTTCACCGAGGTCAAGGTCGACGGTTCCATCCGGTGGCTCTACTCCAAGTACGTCACTCCCCCGGCGAGTTCCGGCGGCAGCGATCCCGACCCGGAGCCCACGGATCCGACGGTGGCCAATGTCATCACAACAACGACGCTGTCGCTGCGACAGAGCGCCAGCGAGTCCGCGGCGCTGCTGACGAATCTCGCTCCCGACACGACCATCGGCCTGACCGGCAAGCACTCCGGCAGCTACACCCAGGTCGTCGCCGCCGGGAAGATCGGCTGGGTCCTCACCGGCTACCTGAAGCCGGCCCCCTCCGGGCCCACGGTGACCCTCCCGGTCTCGATCGGGCTGCGCTACATCAACGCCACCGACGTGAACGTGCGCAAGGCTGCCGATGTCGAGTCCACGAAGCTGGCGACGCTTGCCCACCGCACCGTGCTCCAGGCCACCGGGCCGACCAAGAACAAGTACACCCAGATCATCTTCAACGGTGGACTCGCCTGGGTCTCGTCTGAGTACCTGAGCACCACCGAGCCGCCGGCCACCCTTGGCTCGTCCAGCCTCGACAAACTGAAGGCCTACGGCAAGGCCGCCGTCCTCGTGGTGCGGGACAAGTTCCCCGAGATCAAGACGATCCACGGCTGGCGCTCGTCCAGCGCGTACTCCTCCGACCACCCGAACGGCCGGGCGATCGACATCATGATCCCCTCATACAAGAAGAACAAGGCGCTCGGCGACCGGATCGCCCAGTACTTCATCGACAACCACAAGTCGCTCCACGTGAAGTACGTGATCTGGCGGCAGCGCAACTACACGATCACCCGCGGCAAGTGGGTCCACATGGCCGACCGTGGCGGCGACACCGCCAACCACTACGACCACGTCCACGTGTCCTTCACGGGCTGACCTCCCCCAAGAACCGTCAGTCCGATCCCCAGACAGAAGCCCGGCCATCCCCCCGGCCGGGCTTCTGTGCTGCGTGGAGCAGGTTTGGGTGACCCTCTCCCCGGGCCGTATAGTTCACGAGTCAGGTCCCCATCGTCTAGCGGCCTAGGACACCGCCCTTTCAAGGCGGCAGCGCGGGTTCGAATCCCGTTGGGGATGCCAGCCCTGCCGCTCCCCGAAGACACGGCAATGCCCCGCTTCCGGGGGCGGTGCGGGGCATTGCGTTGGTGCGGCCTCTGGGAGCCGCGCCCGATCAGGTGAAGACGCTGACTCCACCAGGTCCGACGAGCAGGCCGACGATGATGAGGACGACGCCCCACAGGACCTGCTTGCGGACGATCGCGAAGATGCCGGCAACAACGAGGATGACTGCCAGAATCCACAAGATGGTGGCCATGTGCCCTCCCTAGTTCACTTGTCGTCGCGGAAAGCGTCGTTGACGCTGTCCTTGATGTTCTCGCCGGCCTGCTTCAGGTCAGCCTTGGCCTGGTCCATCTTGCCTTCGGCTTCGAGGCGCTCGTCGTCGGTGAGCTTTCCCCAGCCTTCCTTGACCTTGCCACCAGCGTCTTCCATCGCGTGACGGGCCTTGTCGTCGACACCCATCTCATCTCCTCACTTCGGTGGAACCTCTAGACGTGCAATACCCCCCGCGCAGCCGGTCCTAACCGACTCCGCGAGGGGTATCGCGTCAGCTGGCCAGCGGCTGAGCCGGCTCCAGCAACTCGCGGGTGCGGTCCAGCAACCGCCGGATGATTCGCGACACCTGCATCTGCGAGACGCCCAGCCGACGGGCGATCTCGCTCTGCGTGCACTCCTCCTCGAAGCGCCACTTGAGAACCTGCCGATCGCGCGCCGACAACGTCGCCAGCGCCCGTCGAAGGTCGATCCTGTCGATCGCGTCCCCGGCCAGGTCGTCGTCCCCCGCCAGCGATGCCCCCAGGCTCGTCGACGAGCCCTGGTGAACCGGCGCCTCCAGGGAGAGCGGACGGTAGCTGGTGGTGACCCCGATGCACTCGCTCACGCGCTGCTCGTCGACGTCCAGGTACTCCCCCAGATCAGCCACGGTGACCTCGCGGCCGGCCTCCTGCTCCAGGCGCGCCCGGGCCCGGACCACCCGGGCCCGTTCCTCCTGCACCTGGCGGGGGGGCCGTACGACCCAGCACCGGTCGCGGAAGTACCGCTTGAGTTCACCGGTGATGGTGGGGACGGCGAAGGACGCGAACGACCGGCCCGCTGCGGGCTGGTATCGCTCGATGGCGAGGAAGAGGGCGGTGCGGGCGACCTGGACCAGGTCGTCGCGTTCTGCGCCACGGCCGATGTAGCGGCCGGCGAGGGCGTCGCACAGGGGCAGGTTGAGTTCGACGAGTTCCTCGACGACCGCCTGCCTGCGCTCTGGGTGGGTGGCCAACTCAAGATCGGTGAAAAGTTGGCGGGTGCGCTGTTCGCGCTCGGTGACAGTGGTTGCCTGCGCAAGTCCACGTGCCATGACAGTCTCCTCTCGGAGCCGTGGTCGGAGTCGGCACGTGGTTGAACCGCTCTGACCCGGCTCACTCTGCCACGGGGATTCCTGCCCTGCAACACCTGGGGGGTGGTCGAAGTACCACCATCGAGACGGCGAGGCCGCCGCGGATATGGCGCTTACGCGGCCGAACAAGAAGCGGTGCGCCGGCTGGAATTTCAACCGACGCACCTCGGGCGCAGGGGTGACGGGCCCACCACCCCACCCGTTGTCCGCTCTGTACCCGGGTTCGGGGCCGCCACTCACCTCTGACCAGTCTGGACTCTCTGCACCGGGGCGTGTGACCTCCCCCAGCGTCCGGCGGCACGCTAGCATCGCGCCCATCACGCCTCGAGGAGCGAGCATGAGCGATCAGCGGCAGACCCTCCCCGACGACCCCGAGCGGGACGAGTCGCCCGCCGAGCGGCTGGACCGCAACTGGTCCGAGCTGCTCCAGGAGTTGCGGGTCACGCAGACCGGCATCCAGATCCTCTCCGGCTTCCTGCTCACCCTACCCTTCCAGTCCCGGTTCGCCGAGCTCGAACCCGCCCTGCTCGGCATCTTCCTCGCCGCCGTCGTGCTTGGCACCCTGACCACCGGCCTGATCGTCGCCCCCGTGACCGCCCACCGCCTGCTCTTCCGCCGTCACGCCAAGGACGTGGTCGTGCTCGCCGGGAACCGGCTGGCCAAGGCCGGGCTCGGGTTGCTGGCACTGACCGTCGTGATGGTCGTGACCCTGGTGTTCGGCTTCGTCCTCGACCTGACCGCCGGCCTGGTTGCCGGCGGAGTCACCCTGGGGGTGTTCGCGGTGCTCTGGCTGGCGGTCCCGCTGCGCCTCGCCGCAGGCAAGGACAGCGGCGAACCGTACACCTGAGAGCCGGTCAGATCGCCTCGGGGTCCAGCCCGGTCTCGATCACCTGCATCGCCACCTCGCGCAGCTTGAGGTTCCGTCGCTGGCTGGCCCTGCGGAGCCGATCGAAGGCCTCGCCGGGCAGCAGGCGGTGCCGCTCCACCAGGATTCCGGTCGCCTGCCCCACCAGCCGGTGGCTCTCGACGGCATGCTGAAGGTTCGCCTCGCGGTCAGCCGCCCGCTGCATCGTCGTCACCTGCTGCACGGCGGCGGCGAACGCGGTCGCGAGGAGGTCGGCGGCGATCATCTCCTCCACGCTGATGGCGCGGGGACGAGGGAACTGCCCCCAGGCGCGGCAATCGACGTCCCTGGTGGGCGGCACCAGCACGATGCCCGGCCGCAGGCTCACAGCGTCCGGACTGGGTTCGGCGTCGAGGCCCGCGAGTACGGCCGGGGACAGCGCATCGGGGTCCA
>JAEYNS010000180.1 GCA_023412435.1 Actinomycetes bacterium
GTCCCGCGCGGAGCCGACTTCGGCATCGACCCGGACGCCGCCCTGGCCGCGATCGCCGAGCACCGTCCGTCGGTGGTGCTCATCACCACCCCGAACAACCCGACCGGCACCACCACCCCGCTCGAGGTGACCCGGCGGATCGTCGCCGGCACCGACGCGGTGGTGGTCGTCGACGAGGCCTACCAGGAGTTCGCCCGCCATCCCGAACGGACGGCGCTCGCCCTGCTGCCCGAGTTCGGCAACCTTGTCGTGGCCAGGACGATGAGCAAGGCCTTCGCCCTGGCCGGCGGACGGGTCGGCTACCTCGCCGCGGCTCCGGCAATCGTCGACGCCTGCCGGATCGTCCGGCTGCCGTACCACTTGTCGGTGCAGACCCAGACGATGGCGAGGGTCGCGCTGGCGCACGCCCCCGACATGCTCGCCGAGGTCGACGTGCTGCGCGGCGTTCGTGACCAGATGCTGGTCCGGCTGCCTCAACTGGGGGTCGAGGTGATCGACTCGGATGCCAACTTCGTCCTGTTCGGCCCGTTCGCCGACCGGCATGATGTCTGGCAACGCCTGCTCGACCGCGGCGTCCTCGTGCGTGAGGTGGGACCTCCCGGCTGGCTGAGGGTCTCGGTCGGCACGCCGGAACAGACCGACCAGTTCTACGCCGCCCTGGCAGGGGCGCTGAAGGAGATCCGATGAGCCCGCGAACCGCCGTCCTCGAGCGCCGGACCAGCGAGTCCTCGGTGCGCGTCGCGCTCAACCTCGACGGCACCGGACGCTCCGAGATCGCCACCGGTGTCGGCTTCTACGACCACATGCTCACCGCCCTCGCCAAGCACTCGCTGATCGACCTCGACATCACCACGACCGGCGACCTGCACATCGACGGCCACCACAGCATCGAGGACACCGCGATCGTGCTGGGCCAGGCGCTGGCCGCCGCCCTGGGCGACAAGGCGGGGATCCGGCGGTACGCCGACGCCACGATCCCGCTGGACGAGGCCCTGGCGCACTGCGTCGTCGACCTCGCCGGGCGCGCCTACGTGGTGCACAGCGGCGAGCCGGAAGGGCAGCAGTACGTCGCCATCGGCGGCTCCGGCGTGCCCTACCTGGGTTCGATGACCCGGCACGTCCTGGAGTCTTTCGCCCTGAACGCGAGGATCTGCCTTCACATGCGGGTGCTGGCCGGGCGCGACCCGCACCACATCGTCGAGGCCCAGTTCAAGGCGCTGGCCAGGGCGCTGCGCGATGCTGTCGCGCTCGACCCGCGCACGGCGGGGGAGATCCCGTCGACGAAGGGGGCGCTGTGACGGGTCCGCGCGTGGCGGTGCTCGACTACGGCTCGGGAAACCTGCACTCGGCGACCCGCGCGCTGATCGCGGCCGGCGCCCAGGTCCAGCTCACCGACGACGCGCAGGCCTGCCTGGCCGCCGACGGACTGGTCGTCCCCGGCGTCGGGGCCTTCGCCGCCTGTGTCGCGGGGCTGACCGGGGTCGGCGGGCCGGACCTCATCGCCGCCCGGCTCGCTGAGGGCAGGCCGGTGCTGGGGATCTGCGTCGGCCACCAGGTGATGTTCGACCTTGGCGTCGAGCACGGCATCCCCACCGACGGGCTGGGCCACCTGCCCGGGGTGGTGGAGGAGTTGCACGCCCTGCCGCTGCCGCACATGGGCTGGAACACGGTCCAGCCGCCGCAGGGCTCGGCGATGTTCGCAGGGGTCGAGGACGAACGCTTCTTCTTCGTGCACTCCTTCGGCGTCCGCCGGTTCCCCGACCGCCCCGGCGCCCGGGTGACCTGGTCCGAGCACGGCGGGGACCGGTTCGTCGCGGGCGTCGAGCTGGGGCCGTTGTGGAGCACCCAGTTCCACCCGGAGAAGTCGGGGGCCGCCGGTGCCCGGCTGCTGCGCAACTGGGTGGGCAGCCTCGCCGCGGAGGCGGCGGCATGACCCGGCTCGAGTTGCTGCCCGCGGTCGACGTCCAGGGCGGTCAGGCGGTCCAGCTGGTCCAGGGCGTGGCCGGCAGCGAGAAGGTGTTCGGCTCCCCCCGCGAGGCGGCCCTGCGCTGGCAGGAGGCCGGGGCGGAGTGGATCCACCTGGTGGACCTCGACGCCGCCTTCGGCAGGGGGTCCAACGCCGACCTGATCGGCGGGCTGGTCGCCGAGCTGGACCTCAAGGTGGAGCTGTCCGGCGGGATCAGGGACGACGCGACCCTTGAGCGGGCGCTGGCCACCGGCTGCCGCCGGGTCAACATCGGGACGGCTGCGCTCGAGCAGCCCGAGTGGTGCGAACGCGTGATCGGACAGTACGCAGACCGGATCGCGATCGGGCTGGACGTGCGCGGCACCCGGTTGGCCGCCCGCGGCTGGACCAGGGAGGGGGGCGAGCTTTTCGAGACCCTTGCCCGGCTGGATGCGGCGGGTTGCGCCCGTTACGTCGTCACCGACGTTGCCAGCGACGGCATGCTGACCGGACCGAACCTCGACCTGCTGGCAGCGGTGTGCGAACGCACCCCGGCCAAGGTTGTGGCGAGCGGCGGGATCGCCCGGCTCGACGACCTGCGTGCGCTGCGCGAGCTCGTCCCGCTCGGCGTCGAGGGCGCGATCATCGGCACCGCCCTGTACGTCGGCAACTTCACCCTCACCGAGGCGCTGGCGGTCGCCGAAGGGACGCGGTGACGGCCGCCACCGCGCAGGAACTGCTGCGCATCCACGACGACCAGCTGCGCACCGCGGCGGAACTGGACGGCGCCACCGACACCGGGCGGATCGGCCCCCTGTGGGTCGGCAGGTTCGGCCCGCACGGCTTCATCAGCTACCGCGACCTGGCAGGGCTGCGCGGGGAGGAGCTCGACCACCTGATCGCCGCCGGCATCGCCTGGTTCGCCGCGGACCCGGCGGTCGAGGATGTGGAGTGGAAGACCCGCGGCCACGACGCGCCCGCGGCCCTGGCCAGGCACCTGCTGGCCGCCGGCTTCACAGCGCAGGACCCCGAGACCGTGATGATCGGTGAGGCGGCCCTGCTGCTGGCCGCTGCAGGCACCGCGCCCGACGGCGTGGCGGTGCGCAGGGCGGGCAGCACGGCGGCCGGCATCGAGGCGGACATTGCGGGGGTGGCGGAGCTTCACGCCACGGTCTTCCACCGGCCGGTTGACGACCAGGCCGACGCCCTGCGCCGCGTGCTCGCGCACGGGGACGGCGATCAGGTGTGGCTGGCGGAGGCTGACGGCACGGTGGTCAGCGCGGGCAGGCTGGCCCGGGTCGCCGGAACCCGCTTCGCCGGGCTGTTCGGCGGCGCCACCCTTCCTCAGTGGCGGCGCCGCGGGGTGTACCGGCAGCTGACCGCGGCGAGGGCGGCGGCGGCCCTCGACCTCGGCGCCGACCTCCTCTACGCCGAGTGCACAGCCTTCTCCCGACCGATCCTGGCCAGGGCAGGGCTGGTGGCGGTCACCACGACGACGCCGTACCTGTGGCGCCGAGAGGGCGACGCCGCGACCGCGGGGCCGTAGGCTGGCACCGTGAGCAGTTCGGACTATCGCGAGCCCACCAACGAGGAGCTCTGGCCGCAGCCGCCGGCCACCCCGTCCCCCGCCCAGTCGGGGTATCCCGGCCAGACCCTGGTACCCCAGCAGCATCCAGCCGCTCCGGTGCCCGTGCCGCCACCGGCGGGCGCGGACCGGACCGGTTTCGTCCTGGCGATCATCTCGGTGGTCATGGGGATCCCGCTGACCGCGATCGCCGCCAACCAGACCGGGCTGCCGGGCCTGCTGATCGTCTGGGTCGGGATCGCGCTGGTGAACGCGGTCTACGCCTGGGGGCGTCGGCACTGACGTCGGTCGACCGACAGCTTCCGACCAGCCACCTCAGGGCACGCGGGCGGTCCACTGGGGGGTGCCGAACTTCGTCTCGACAAGCTCGGTCGCCCGTTCCAGTTCCTCAGCGGTGAGCGAGCCGTCGACGAGCCTGTACCGGCTCTGGAAGGTGTCCAGGAAGCTCGCCATCACCTGCTCGCGCGGCATCCGGGTCTGGGAACGTACCGGGTCGACGCGCTTGTTCGCCGACTTCGTCCCCTTGTCGGAGAGCTTCTCGCGACCGATCCGCAGCACCTGCAGCATCTTGTCGGCGTCGATGTCGTACGCCATCGTCACGTGGTGCAGGACGGCGCCGCCGACGAAACGCTTCTGGGCGGCACCGGCGATCTTCCCCGCGTCGGAGGCGATGTCGTTCAGTCCCGCGTAGCGCGCCTTCACGCCGACCCCTGCCAGGGCGTCCAGCACCCAGGCGTCGAGGAAGGCGTAGGAGTCCTCGTAGCTCAGTCCGTCGACGAGGCTCGCCGGGACGACCAGGGAGAAGGTGATGCAGTTGCCGGCTTCCATGAACATGGCGCCGCCGCCGGAGATCCGGCGCACCACCTGGATGCCGTACCGCTGGGCAGCCTCGAGATCGACCTCGTTGCGCAGGGACTGGAAGGAGCCGATCACGACCGCGGGCTCCTCCCATTCCCAGAACCGGAAGGTGGGTCCGCGGCGCCCGGCGGCGAGTTCGCGTCCAAGCACCTCGTCGAGGGCGGCGTGCATGGCGGGGGTGAGGGGCCCCGGGTCGAGGAAGGTGAACTCGTGGTCGCCCCAGCCGGTCGACAGCCCGAGCGCCCGGCGCACGGCAATCGCCACCGCCCTGGTGTCGAAGCCGACCATCGACACCCCGGGCGGCAACGCGGCGTCCAGGGCCCTGGACAACTG
>JAEYNS010000362.1 GCA_023412435.1 Actinomycetes bacterium
CGGGCTTGGGTGAGGACGCTGATGGTCACATCGTCGGGGATCGCGTCGTTCACGATCAGGCTGCGCACGAAGTCGAAATCCGTCTGCGACGCGGACGGGAAGCCGACCTCGATCTCCTTGTAGCCCATCCGCACCAGGAGGTCGAACATCTTCCGCTTCCGCGACGGCGTCATCGGATCGATCAGCGCCTGGTTGCCGTCCCGCAGGTCGGTGGACAGCCACCGGGGCGCCCTGGTGATCTTCTTGGTCGGCCAGGTCCGATCCGGCAGGTCGACCGGCTCGAACGGGGTGTACCGGTTGAACGGCATCCGGCTCGGCTGCTGCACGGGCAGCGGCTGACGACGCGTCGGGAAGGTCTGATTGGTCATGGGTTCCTCGCTTGGTGCGGGCTGATGCCAGGCGCGTGACGGACTCCGCAGCGAGGAGGCCTGATCGATGTACTAGGCCCCGCTGCGGCGACCAAGCAGGAGTCGCGCCCATGACATGCACGTCATGGTGCCACACCGCCGGTCATGAGCCAAGCACTGCCGCCGATTGAGATGGGGTTGAGCAGGGTCAGAAGCCGAGCTTGTTGAGCTGCTTGGGGTCGCGCTGCCAGTCCTTGACCACCTTGACCTTGAGGTCGAGGTAGACCGGAGTGCCGAGCAGCGCGACGATCTGCTGCCGCGCGGCCGTCCCGACCTCGCGCAGCCGCTGGCCGCGGTGCCCGATCACTATCCCCTTCTGGGAGTCCCGCTCGACCACCATCGAGGCGTAGATGTCCATCAGCGGACGGTCGGCCCGACGGCCCTCGCGCAGGCCCATCTCCTCGATCACGACGGTCAGCGAGTGGGGCAACTCGTCCTCGACCCCCTCGAGCGCCGCCTCGCGGATCAGCTCCGCGATCCTGGTCTCGGTCGGCTCGTCGGTGACCTCGCCGTCGGGGTAGAGCCGCGGGCCCTCAGGCAGCAGCTTCACCAGTTCATCGGCGACCACGCCGACTTGGTCGTCGGTCAGCGCCGACACGGGAACGATGGACGCCCACCTGATCCCGAGCTTCTCCTCGAGCGAGGCGATCTTCAGCAGGTGCTGCGCCATCCGGGCCGGCTTGACCAGGTCGGACTTGGTTGCCAGCGCGACCAGCGCCGGCGGCCTGGCGAGCTTGGCGATCTCGCCCACCAGGAACTCGTCGCCCGGACCGATCCGCTCGTTCGACGGCAGACAGACCCCGATCACGTCGACCTCGGACCAGGTGTCGTAGACCAGGTCGTTGAGCCGCTCCCCCAGCAGCGTCCGGGGACGGTGCAGGCCTGGCGTGTCGACCAGGATCAGCTGGGCGTCCGGCCGGTTCACGATGCCGCGGATGACGTGCCGCGTGGTCTGCGGCTTCGACGACGAGATCGCGACCTTGGTGCCGACCAGGGCGTTCAGCAGGGTCGACTTGCCGGCGTTCGGCCGCCCGACGAAGCAGGCGAAGCCCGACCTGGTCACGAAGCCCTCCGGGCAGATTCCTCCGCCAGCTTGGCGGCTACTTCTGCGGCAGCGTCCGACTCGTCGTCGACAAGCGAGGCCAGCACGGTCTGGATGGTGTGCCGCCGCCCGGTGCCGCGCTCGGCCACCAACTCGATGCCCTCCCAGCGCACCACCGAGCCGGGAATCGGCACCTTGTTGAGCTCCTTGGCCATCAGCCCGAGCACGGTGTCCACCTCCTCGTCGTCGACCCGCAGGCCGAACAGCTCGCCGAGGTCGTCGATCGGCAGCCGGGCGGAGACCCGGAACCGCTGGTCGTCCAGCTCGGTGACCGGAGGCACCTCCTGGTCGTACTCGTCGACGATCTCGCCGACGATCTCTTCCAGCACGTCCTCGATGGTGGCCAGCCCCGCGGTCCCGCCGAACTCGTCGATCACGATCACCACGTGGCTGCGGGTGAGCTGCATCTCGCCGAGCAGCTCGTCGACTGGCTTGGAGTCCGGGCAGAAGGTCGGCGGCCGCATCACCGACTCGACGGCCTCGGAGGTCTGCGCCTTCGGGTTGTCGTACATCCGGCGGATGACGTCCTTCAGGTACAGCACACCGACCACGTTGTCGACGTCCTCGTCGATCACCGGAATCCGGCTGAAGCCGGAACGCAGGGCCAGCGAAACCCCTTGCCGAAGCGACTTCGAGCGCTCGATGTAGACCATCTCGGTGCGCGGCACCATGACTTCCTTGACGATCGTGTCACCGAGTTCGAAGACGGAGTGGATCATCTTCCGCTCCCCGGCCTCGATCAGGTCCTTCGCCTCGGCGATGTCGACGAGTTCGCGCAACTCGGCCTCGGAGGAGAACGGCCCGTCGGCGAACCCGCGTCCGGGCGTCAGCACGTTGCCGATCACGATCATCAGCTGCGGGATCGGCCCGAGCACGGTCGCCAGCGCGTTCAGCGGCCCGGCCGAGAACAGCGCCACCTTGTCGATGTTCTGCCGGCCCAGGGTGCGGGGTGCGACGCCGAGCACGATGAAGGAGACCGCGACCATCGTCGCCACCGGGAAGAGGATGCGCTGCCAGGCCTGGGCGAAATGCTCCACGTAGACGAGGGTGACCAGCACGGTGGCGGTGATCTCCAGCAGCAGCCGAACGAACAGCAGGGTGTTGAGGTAGGGCGCCCGGTCGGCAACCATCTCCTGCAGCCGCTTGGCGCCCGGCCGTCCGTCGGAGGCCAGCGCGTCGGCCCGGGAGCGCGACATCGAGGCGAAGGCGGTCTCGGCGGCGGTCAGCAGGGAGGCCAGCACGACGCACGCGAAGGCGACCCCCACCACTATCCACTGGTTCTGGGTCATGGCCGGATCATGCCTCCCGGTGCTCCGACCAGGCCTGGATGATCCGGTCGTTCAGGTCGAACATGACCTTCTTCTCGGCCGGCTCGGCGTGGTCGTGCCCCAGCAGGTGCAGCAGGCCGTGGACGAGCAGGTAGTCAGCCTCCTGCTCGGCGGTCCGATCATTCTCGGCGGCCTGGGCGGCGGTCACCTCAGGGCACAAGACGATGTCGCCGAGCAGGCCGAGCGGTGGCTCCTCGTCGCCTGACGGCGCCCGCAGTTCGTCCATCGGGAAGGACAGCACGTCGGTGGGCCCCGGCTCGTCCATGTACTTCTCGTGGTAGGCGCTCATCGTGTCGGGGTCGACCAGCAGGATCGACAGCTCCGACTGCGGGTGGATCCGCAGCAGGTCGAGCGCGAACCGGGCGAGCCCGACCAGCCGCTCGGTGTCGACCTCGACCCCTGACTCGTTGTTGAGGTCGATCATCGCTGCTTCCTGTGGTTGCCCAGCGTCGCCTCGTACCTGTCGTAGGCGGCGACGATCCGTCCGACCAGCTTGTGGCGCACCACGTCGTGGCTGGTCAGCGTGCAGAACGAGATGTCCTGGACGCCGTCGAGGATCTCCCCCACCGCGCCCAGGCCGCTGCGCGTGCCGGTCGGCAGGTCGATCTGGGTGACGTCGCCGGTCACCACCATCTGGGAGTTGAAGCCGAGGCGGGTGAGGAACATCTTCATCTGCTCCATCGAGGTGTTCTGCGCCTCGTCGAGGATGATGAACGCGTCGTTGAGGGTCCGGCCCCGCATGTAGGCCAGCGGTGCCACCTCGATGGTGCCCGCGGTCAGCAGCCTCGGCACGCTCTCGGGGTCGAGCATGTCGTGCAGGGCGTCGTACAGCGGCCGCAGGTAGGGGTCGATCTTGTCGTTGAGCGTCCCCGGCAGGAAGCCCAGCCGCTCCCCCGCTTCGATCGCGGGACGGGTGAGGATGATGCGGTTCACCTGCTTGGCCTGCAGCGCCTGGACGGCCTTGGCCACCGCGAGGTAGGTCTTGCCGGTGCCGGCGGGGCCGATCCCGAAGACCACGGTGTGGGCGTCGATCGCGTCCACGTACCGCTTCTGGTTGAGGGTCTTGGGACGGATCGTCTTGCCGCGACTGGACAGGATGTTCTGGGTCAGCACCTCGGCGGCGGGGACGTCGTGCGACACCATCCCCACCACCCGCTCGACGGCGTCGGCAGTCAGGCCCTGGCCGGTGCGGACGATGGTGATGAGTTCGGTGAGGACGTCAGCCGCCGCGGTGACGGCGGCCGGATCTCCGACCAGGGTGATCTCGTTGCCGCGGACGTGCAGGTCGGCGTCAAGCGAGGATTCGAGGATCTTGAGGAATTCGTCGCGTGGCCCGAGCACCGACACCATGTTGATCGAGACCGGAACGGCAACGTGGCGCTCGGCGGTGGCTGGGATGGGCTGGTTCAGCGGTCCTCCTGTGACGATGGAACACCCATCGTACCCAGCGTGGCCATGCACCGCACCGCTGCCCCAGAGGGCATGCTGGTGCGATGGGAAGGCCCGAGGCAGAACCTGCCACCCCGACGGGACCCGCCGGGGTGGCCGCGATGGTGCTGGTGAGCGGCAGCGCCGTGCCGCTGATCGCGCTGCAGCAGTTCTGGCTCGGACTGGCGGTGCTCGTGGCGGGGATCATCCTGGCGGCGGTGGTCGACCGGGTGCTGGTGCGCTCCCTCGTGCCGATCGGGATCGGGCTGGTGCTGCTGGGGTCGACCCCGCTCGAGGCCGACCTGTCCGATCTGGGCATGGTGCGGTTCGCGCTGATCCTCACCGGCGCGGTTGTCGTCCCCACCCTGCTGGCGCGCCGGCTGGTGGCCCGCGACGCCGTCACCTTCCCGGTGCGGGGGACGCCGTGGACGACGGCCCGGTGGGTCTACCTCGGGGCCGTGATCGTGATCGGCTACCTGGTGCTGCCGTTCTACTTCGTCGGCTCGGGCACCTACCACAACTGGCCCGCTGTGGCCGATCCGAACCAGATCGCCCGGCTGTTCGTCGGGGTCAACGCCGTCGGGATCTGGGACGAGCTGTTCTTCGTCTGCATCGTCTTCACGCTCTACCGGCGCCATGTCCGGCTGTGGCTGGCCAACCTGCTGCAGGCGACGATCTTCGTCTCGTTCCTGTGGGAGCTCGGCTACCGCTCGTGGGGCCCGGCGCTGACCATTCCGTTCGCCCTCGTGCAGGGCTGGATCTTCGCCGCGACCGCGTCGCTGGGCTACGTGGTGACGGTGCACCTGCTCTTCGACGCGATCATCTTCATGATCCTCGTCCACGCCCACAACCCCGAGCTGTTCGACATCTTCGTCACGATCCCGCGGTGACTCCGCCTCAGCCGGCGAACCTGTCCGTCGCGGCGACCAGTTCGGCGGCGATCGCCGGCTCCATCGCCGAGTGGCCCGCGAGGACGACCCGGTAATCGGCCTCGGGCCAGGCCCGGTGCAGGTCGTCGGCGGTCACCACCGGGCAGGGCAGATCGTAGGCGCCCTGCACTATCACCCCCGGGATGTGGCGGATCCGTCCGGCGTCGGCGATCAGCTGGCCCTCGGCGAACCACCCGCCGTTGACGAAGTAGTGGTTCTCGATCCTGGCGAAGGCGAGCGCGAACGACGGGTCCGAGAACTCGTCCACCAGCGCCTGCGAGAACTGGAGCTTGGACGTCGCAGCCTCCCAGGTCGTCCAGGCCACGCCGGCCGGCAGGTGAACCGCCGGGTCGGGGTCGAACAGCAGGTCGTGGTAGGCCGCGATCCGGTCTCCGCTGAAGCCCTCTCCCAGCGGGGCCTCGAAGGACCGCCACCACACCGGGGCAAGGTTGGCCGCGCCCCCGTTGTAGTACCAGTCGAGCTCGCTGCGCCGCAGCGTGAAGATGCCGCGGAGCACCAGTTCGGTGACCCGCTCGGGATGGGTCTCGGCGTAGGCCAGGGCGAGCGCGCTGCCCCAGGACCCGCCGAACACCAGCCAGGAGTCGATCCCCCGGTCGGCGCGCAGCCGCTCCAGGTCGGCGACCAGGTGCCAGGTGGTGTTGGTGCCGAGGTCGGCGTCCGGGGCGCTGGCGTGCGGGGTGCTGCGCCCGCAGCCGCGCTGGTCGAACAGCACCAGGCGGTACTTCTGCGGGTCGAAGAACCTGCGGTACGCCGGGCTGATCCCGCCGCCCGGGCCGCCGTGGACGAAGACCGCCGGCTTCCCGTCAGGGTTGCCGCACTCCTCCCAGTACAGCTCGTGCCCGTCGCCCACCGCCAGCCGTCCGGTGAGGTACGGCTCGATCGGTGGGTACAGCGCGGGCGGATCGGACGCGATCAGCCCCGGGTCAGTCGTCATCGTCATCGACGTCGACGATGATGTGCATCGCGGCCTCCTCGGCGCTGGCCGCGCCTCCGTCGATACCGACGTCGTGACCGATGCTCTCCGGTTCACCGTCCTCGCCGGGGTAGCCGCCGTTGGCGTCGACCAGCCTGCCGGCGCGGAGCTTTCCGACCTCGCGTGGCTCGCTCGGATCCGGGTTCC
>JAEYNS010000369.1 GCA_023412435.1 Actinomycetes bacterium
GACCTGGACTCGCTGGCCCTCGCCACCCACCACCCGCGCTGGATCGTCGAGGCTTGGCAGGAAGCTCTGGGGGACAGGGCGCAGACCGAACTCGCCGACGCCCTCGCGGCCGACAATCGGGCCCCCACCAATCACCTGGTGGTTCGTCCTGGCCTGGCCGACGTAGCCGAGCTCGGTGGCGAACCGGCACGGTTCTCGCCGTTCGGGGCCTATGCTGCCGGCGCCCCGCAGGGAGTGGCGGCGGTCGCCGAGGGCCGCGCCGGGGTGCAGGACGAGGGCTCCCAGCTGGTCGCGCTCGCGCTCAGCCGGGTCGATGCTCCGGAGGGTCCCTGGCTCGACCTGTGCGCCGGGCCCGGGGGCAAGGCGGCGATGCTGGCGGGGCTGGCGATCCAGCACGGCACCCGCCTGGTCGCCGGCGAGGTTCAGCCGCACCGCGCCCGCCTGGTCGCCGACAACCTCGCCGGCTACACCGGCGAACGCCGTCCCGTGACCGTGGTGGCCGACGGTACCCGGCCGCCGTGGCGGCCCGGCAGCTTCGCCAGGGTCATGGCGGACGTGCCGTGCACGGGGCTGGGGGCGCTGCGCCGCCGCCCCGAGAGCCGGTGGCGGCGGCAGCCCTCCGACCTGCCCGGACTGGTCGCGCTGCAGCGGCAGCTGCTCGCCACCGCCATCGCCTCGGCCCGCCCCGGCGGGGTGGTCGCCTATGTCACCTGCTCGCCTCACGTCGCAGAGACCCGCGAGGTGGTGGCCGCGGCGCAGGGCGTCGACCTGCTGACGGCCGCTGACTACCTTCCCGAGGTGCCGGACGCGGCCGCCGGTGAGTTCGTGCAGCTGTGGCCGCACCGGCACGGCACCGACGCGATGTTCCTGGCGCTGCTGAAGGTCGGGGCTCGGTAGAGTCGAGGGTGTGGGTATCCGAATCACGCCGAGCATCCTGAACGCAGATCTCTCCAGCCTGGCGGCGGAGGTGGCCCGGATCCCGAGCGCCGACCTCGTCCACCTCGACGTGATGGACAACCGGTTCGTCCCCAACCTGTCCTTCGGGCTGCCCGTGGTCGAGAGTCTGCGCCGCCACACCACGATGCCGATGGACCTCCACCTGATGATCGCCGAGGTCGACCGCTGGGCGCCGGGGTACGCCGAGGCGGGGTGTGAGTCGGTGACCTTCCACGTCGAGGCCTCCGACGACCCCCGGGGACTCGCCCGGACGCTCCGCTCGCTCGGCGCACGGGCATCCATGGCCCTCAAGCCCGGCACCCCCATCGAGCCCTACGCCGACCTGCTGCCCGATCTGGACATGGTGCTCATCATGACCGTCGAGCCCGGCTTCGGCGGCCAGGCGTTCATGGCCGACATGATGCCCAAGGTGGCGAGGACCCGCGAGCTGGTGGCTGCGCTGGGCAAGGAGATCTGGGTCCAGGTCGACGGCGGTGTCTCCGAGGACACGATCGAGCAGTGCGTCGCCGCGGGCGCCGACACCTTCGTGGCGGGATCGGCGGTCTTCCGGGCCGACGAGCCGGACGCCGTGGTGCGGGCGCTGCGCGAGCAGGCGCTCAGCCACGCGGGCTGCTGATCCCTCCGGTCAGGGCCGCCGGTTCCGCCGCTTCAGGTAGCGCTCGAACTCCGCGGCGATCGACTCGCCGGACGGCTGCGGCGTCTCCTCGTCGCGACGTTCCTCCAGCGCCGTGATGTAGCTGGAGATCTCGGGGTCGTCGGCCACCAGGTCGTTGACCTGCGCCTCCCAGGAGGCTGCCGCCTCGGCGAGACCCTCCGCATCGAGCGGGGTGTTGAGCACGTCCTCGAGCCGGGCCAGCAGCGCAAGGGTCGCCTTGGGGTTCGGCGGTTCGGCGACGTAGTGCGGCACCGACGCCCACAGCGAGACCACCGGCATGCCCGCCAGGGTTGCCTCGTTGCCGAGCACCCCGACGATGCCGGTCGGGCCTTCGTAGGTCGACAGCGCAAGGCCGAGGTCGGCGGCCAGGTCGGAGTTCCCTGCCGTGGCTGCGACCGGGACGGGGCGCGAGTGCGGCGCGTCGGTGAGCAGCGCGCCGAGCAGCACGACGATCTCCGGACGGACGGTGCGCAGCATCGACAGGAGCCGGTTGGAGTACTCCCGCCAGCGGTAGTTCGGCTCGGGGCCGCCGATCAGCACCAGGTCTCGTTCGGGCAGCGACGCGACGAGCACCTCGGTGGTCGGCCATTCCACGATCCGCTCGGTGGGGGAGAGCAGCCGAGCGGTCGGACGGTTCACCTGGAAGTCGTAGAAGTCCTCGGGATCGAAGGAGAACTCGAGCCGGGCCTTGTAGGAGTCAGCGAGATGGTCGATGACGCCGCTGGCTGCGTCGCCGGCGTCGTTCCACCCACCGAACGCGGCCACGACGGCCGGGTTGCGGAGGTCCCTGAGCCCCAGTCTTGCCATGGGCCCACTGTAACCCTCCCCCCGCAGGAGCCCTCGTAGACTTCGCTGCATGACCCGTGACCTGCGTGCCGCCCTGGCCGACCGCGTCCTGGTGGCCGACGGCGCGATGGGAACGATGCTGCAGGGCTTCGATCTGTCACTGGACGACTTCCAGGGCTACGAGGGCTGCAACGAGGTGCTCAACGTCACCCGGCCCGACGTGGTGACCGCCATCCATGAGGCCTACCTGCAGGCCGGGGCCGACTGCATCGAGACCAACACCTTCGGGGCCAACCTCGCGGCGCTGGCAGAGTACGAGATCTCCGACCGGATCGCCGAGCTTGCCGGGGCGGGCGCCGCGCTCGCCAGGGCGGCGGCCGACGCTGCCGCCACCGATCGCCGTCCCCGCTTCGTGCTCGGCAGCATGGGCCCGGGCACGAAGCTTCCCAGCCTCGGCCACGTCAGCTACCGCGCGCTGCGCGACGCCTATCAGGTGCAGGCGGAGGCGATGGTCACCGGCGGGGTGGACGGCTTCCAGGTCGAGACCTCCCAGGACCTGCTGCAGGCCAAGGCTGCTGTTGCCGGTGCCCGGCGCGCCCTGGACGCCCTCGGCGTCGACCTGCCGATCTTCGTCAATGTCACCATCGAGACCACGGGCGCGATGCTGCTGGGCAGCGAGATCGGCGCGGCGCTGACCGCCCTCGAGCCGCTCGGGATCGACGCCATCGGCCTGAACTGCGGCACCGGACCGACCGAGATGAGTGAGCACCTGCGCC
Organism: Actinomycetes bacterium; assembly: GCA_023412435.1. Classification (GTDB taxonomy): domain Bacteria; phylum Actinomycetota; class Actinomycetes; order Propionibacteriales; family Propionibacteriaceae; genus Propionicimonas. The sequence goes on from JAEYNS010000369.1 coordinate 3,175, forward strand.
ACCTCTCGCGGTACGCCCGGATCCCTGTCGCCTGCATGCCCAACGCCGGCCTGCCCGAACTCGGACCGGACGGGGCCGTGTACCCGATGGGGCCGGACGCCTTCGTCGATCACGTGCGGCAGTTCACCGGCGAGTTCGGGCTGGCTGTCGTCGGCGGCTGTTGCGGCACCACCCCCGATCACATCCGGCGGCTGGCCGAGGCGGTCGCTGCGACCAGGCCCGCCGAGCGCACCCCGACCCCGGTCGCCAGCGTCTCGTCGCTGTACGCCGAGGTGCCGCTGCGACAGGACACCAGCTACCTGGTGATCGGCGAACGGACCAACGCCAACGGTTCCAGGGCCTTCCGCGACGCGATGCTGGCGGGGGCGTGGGCGGACTGCGTGGAGATCGCCAAGGACCAGAGCCGTGACGGGGCGCATGTCCTGGACCTGTGCGTCGACTACGTGGGACGCGACGGGGTCGCGGACATGGCCGAGCTCGCCTCCCGGCTGGCGACCGCCGTCTCGCTGCCGATCGTGCTGGACTCCACCGAGCCCGAGGTGTTGCGGGCAGGGCTGGAACGTCTCGCCGGCCGCTGCGCGGTGAACTCGGTCAACTACGAGGACGGCGACGGCCCGGACTCGCGGTTCGCCCGCGTGATGCCGCTGGTGAAGGAGCACGGGGCGGCCGTGGTCGCGCTCACCATCGACGAGGAGGGCCAGGCCCGTACCGCCGAGTGGAAGGTGCGGGTGGCCGAGCGGCTGATCGACGACCTCACCCGGAACTGGGGGATGCGGGTCGAGGACATCATCGTCGACTGCCTCACCTTCCCGATCGCCACCGGCCAGGAGGAGACCCGCCGCGACGCCCTCGAGACCATCGAGGCGATCCGCGAGGTGACCCGCAGGCACCCCGGTATCCACACCACACTGGGCATCTCGAACGTGTCCTTCGGGCTCAACCCGGCGGCCCGGGTGGTGCTCAACTCGGTCTTCCTGCACGAGTGCGTGCAGGCCGGACTCGACTCCGCGATCGTGCACGCCGCCCGGATCGTTCCGATGGCGCGGATCCCCGAGGAGCAACGCGAGGTCGCCCTCGACCTGATCCACGACCGCCGCGCGCCCGGGTACGACCCGCTGACCCGCTTTCTGGAGCTGTTCGAGGGGGTCACCACCGCCGACACCCGGCAGGCCAGGCGGGCCGAGCTCGAAGCGCTGCCGGTGGGCGAGCGGCTGGCCCGCAGGATCATCGACGGCGACGCCAACGGGCTGGAGGCCGACCTCGATCTCGCCTTGACCAATAGTCCGGCGCTCCAGATCATCGACCACTTCCTGCTGTCCGGCATGAAGACGGTCGGCGACCTGTTCGGGTCGGGTCAGATGCAGCTCCCGTTCGTGCTCGCCTCCGCCGAGGTGATGAAGTCGGCGGTGCGTTACCTGGAGCCGCACATCGACGCCACCGATACCGCGGGCAAGGGCACGATCGTGCTGGCCACTGTGAAGGGCGACGTGCACGACATCGGCAAGAACCTCGTGGACATCATCCTGACCAACAACGGCTACACGGTGGTCAACCTCGGCATCAAGCAGCCGGTGAGCGCGATCGTCGAGGCGGCCTTGGCCCACAACGCCGACGCGATCGGGATGTCGGGCCTGCTCGTGAAGTCGACAGTGGTGATGCGCGACAACCTCGCCGAGCTGAACACCCGCGGGCTGAGCCAGTACCCGGTCCTGCTCGGCGGGGCTGCGCTGACCAGGGCGTTCGTCGAGGAAGACCTGAACGAGCTGTACGCCGGCGAGGTCAGGTACGCCAGGGACGCCTTCGAGGGACTGTCGCTGATGGAGTCGGTGATGGCGGTGAAGCGCGGCGAGCCGGGCGCCGCGCTGCCGGAGCCCAGGCGGCGACGGGTGACTGCCGCGGCTCGTCCGTCCACCCCGGTCGATGCCGAGCCCGGGCTTCGCTCCGATGTCGCACGCCGGATCGACGTTCCGACCCCTCCGTTCTGGGGCAGCCGGGTCGTCAAGGGCATCAAGCTGGCCGAGGTCGCGGAATGGCTCGACCACAGGGCCACGTTCATGGGGCAGTGGGGGCTGCGTGGCGTCCGCGGTGGACCCAGCTACGAGGAACTCGTGGAAACCGAGGGGCTGCCGCGGCTGCGGCGCTGGCTGGATGAGATCGCCACCCGGGGGTTGGCCGAGTTCGCTGTGGTCCACGGCTACTGGCCCTGCCACTCCGAGGGCTCCACGCTGGTGGTGGGCGACCCGGACCACCCCGCCCGCGAACTGCACAGGTTCGACTTCCCGCGCCAGTCCCGGGAGCGGCGGCTCTGTCTGGCCGACTTCTTCCGGGACGCCGAGGAGGCGGCCGAGCTCGGGCCGGACGTGATCGCCTTCCAGCTTGTCACCATGGGACAGGCCGTCTCCCGGGCCACCGCCGAGCTGTTCGCCGGCGACTCCTACCGCGACTACCTGGAGCTGCACGGCCTGTCGGTGCAGCTCACCGAGGCGCTGGCGGAGTGCTGGCACGCCCGAGTGCGCGCCGAGCTGGGCCTGGGCGGGGACGGCTCGCGAGAGGCGATGATCCGCGACCAGGCCTACCGCGGCTCGCG
>JAEYNS010000375.1 GCA_023412435.1 Actinomycetes bacterium
AGCAGATCCTTGACGCCTACTGCGACGGCGGCGGCAACTTCATCGACACCGCCGACTCCTACTCCACCTGGGTCCCCGGCCATACCGGCGGCGAGTCCGAGACCCTGATCGGCGCCTGGCTGCGCCACCGCGGCAACCGGGACAAGGTGGTGATCGCGACCAAGGTCGCCAAGCACCCGGTCCACCGCGGGCTGCGTCCTGCCAACCTCAAGATCTGCCTTGACGGCTCCCGGCGGCGGCTCGGGGTCGAGACCATCGACCTGTACTACGCCCACGACGACGACCCCGGCGTCCCCACCGCGGAGTGGGTGGGCGCCTTCGACACCATGGTCAGGCAGGGCGCGATCCGGCACTGGGGCCTGTCCAACTTCACCGCCGAGCGGGTGGCGGAGGTGATCGGGGTCGCGACGGCCGAAGGGCTGGAGCCGCCGGTCGCCGTCCAGTCGCACTACAACCTGCTGCACCGCAGCGACGTCGAGGAGGGCGGGCTGCGTGACCTGGCGGTGGAGCGGCGGCTCGCGCTGGTGCCGTACTACGGGTTGGCGGCGGGGTTCCTGACCGGCAAGTACGCCCGTGACGAGCTCGTGCACGGCCCTCGGGCGGCCCGGGTGAAGACCTTCGCCACCGAGGCAGGCTTCGCGGTGCTGGACGAGGTGCTCGCGATCGCCGAGGAGGTGGGCGTCGAGCCTGCCACCGTCGCCCTGGCCTGGCTGCGCCAGCAGCCGGGGGTGACCGTGCCGATCGCCAGCGTGAGTGATCCGGAGCAGGTGCCTGCGCTGCTGGCGGCAATGACGCTGAAGCTCGGGCGCGCCCAGGTCAACCGGCTGAACCGGGTGTCGGCGGGGCTGTAGCAGAACGTACCGAGGGCCCCGTCCGGCGGTGCGGACGGGGCCCTCGTCGGTTCGTCAGGCGTCGGCCTCGACGGTGCCCTCGATCTGGTGCGGCGCGCCGGTGTGGGCGACCGCGATCTTGCGCGGCTTGGCCTCCTCGGCGACCGGGATGATCAGGCTCAGCACGCCGTCGCTGTAGTCGGCGGCGATCCGGTCGGAAGCCACCCCGTAGCCCAGGGTCAGCTGGCGGGCGAAGGTACCCGTCGGACGCTCGTGCACCAGCCACCGCTGCTCGCCCTCGCCGGACGGCGTCTTGCGTTCGGCGCGGATCGTGAGCGTGCGGTCCTCGACGTCGATGTCGATCGAGCTCGGGTCGACCCCGGGCAGATCGACCCGGACGATGAAGGCCTCACCCTCGCGGTAGAGGTCCATCGGCATCGCCAGGGAGGCGGGGGTACGAGCGACATCTGCGAACCAGCGGTCCATCTCACGGAAAGGATCGAAGGTACGAGCCATGGTTACTCACTCCTCTGTAGATCTCTTAGCACTCGGCTTGCATGAGTGCTAACAACACCCAGTCTGCCTCGCATTCCCACCAAGTTCAAGTGGGTTGAGCCGACTACGCTCAACTTGTCTCGACAGCGTCCTCACGCGGGGGGAACGACGTCCCCGCGACCTGCTGACGGCGGCGCCGGTTTGTCCCCTAGGCTTCCAGCGTGGCTTCCCAGAAGGTCCCCCGTCCGCCCGTGCCCCACCCCTCGGGCGCCCGTCCGCCAGTCCTGGACCCGGCGCTGCTGCCCCGCCACGTCGCGCTGGTGATGGACGGCAACGGCCGCTGGGCGAAGGCGCGCAAGCTGCCCCGCACCGAGGGCCACGCGCGAGGCGAGGACGCCCTGTTCGACGTCATCGAGGGCGCCATCGAGCTCGGCATCCCGTACCTGTCTGCCTACGCCTTCTCGACCGAGAACTGGCGCCGCTCCCCCGACGAGGTGCGCTGGCTGATGGGCTTCAACCGTGACGTGATCCACCGCCGCCGCGACCAACTGGACGCGATGGGTGTCCGGATCCGGTGGGCGGGACGCGCCCCGCGGCTGTGGAAGTCGGTGATCAGGGAGCTTCAGGAGGCCGAGGAGCAGAGCAGGGACAACACGGTGCTCACCCTGCAGTTCTGCGTCAACTACGGCGGCAGGGCCGAGATCACCGACGCCGCCCGCGCCATCGCCGAGGCCGCGCTCCGGGGCGAGCTGGACCCGTCCCGGCTCACCGAGGAGCGGTTCCGCCACTTCCTCGACGAGCCGGAGATCCCCGATGTCGACCTGTTCGTCCGCTCCTCGGGGGAACAGCGGACGTCGAACTTCCTGCTGTGGCAGTCGGCCTACGCCGAACTGGTGTTCCTGGACACGTTGTGGCCCGACTTCGACCGCCGCGACCTGTGGCGGGCGGTCGAGGATTACGTGAAGCGCGACCGCCGCTACGGCGGCGCCCTGCCCAACCAGGTCTAGCGAACACTCCCCGACCCGCCGAAGGCTCCCCAAACCAGCCGAAAGCTCCCCCGCCGAGGAAGCTCTCGGCAGCGAGGGTAGCGCTCGCCGGCCGCGGCGCTCCTCAGTCGGTGCCGAAGTCGAAGGCGGCGCCCTCCTCGGCCTCGGCGATCGCCGACGGCACCTCGGCCCCGCCGAGCTCGTTGATCGCCGACGCGGCACCCTGCTCGAGAGCACCGACCAGGGCCGAGATGGCGCCGCCCACCATGCCCTGCCCCGCGTACTGCTCCAGACGCGTCCGGGAATCCTCGATGTCGAGGTTGCGCATCGTGAGCTGGCCGATCCGGTCCAGCGGGCCGAACGCGGCGTCCTCCACGCGCTCCATGGAGAGCCGCTCCGGGTGGTAGCTCAGGTTCGGGCCGTCGGTGTCAAGGATCGAGTAGTCGTCGCCTCGGCGCAGCCGCAGCGTCACCGTCCCGGTGACCGCGGAGCCCACCCAGCGCTGGATCGACTCGCGCAGCATCAACGACTGCGGGTCGAGCCAGCGCCCCTCGTACATCAGCCGACCGAGCTTGAGACCGAACGCCCGGTAGTTCTCCAGGGTGTCCTCGTTGTGGATGGCGCTGAGCAGCCGCTCGTAGGCGATGTGCAGCAGCGCCATGCCGGGGGCTTCGTAGATGCCGCGGCTCTTGGCCTCGATGATCCGGTTCTCGATCTGGTCGGACATCCCGAGGCCGTGGCGCCCACCGATCGCGTTGGCCTCGTAGACAAGGTCCACCGCAGTGCCGAAGGTCTTGCCGTTGAGCTCCACCGGCCGGCCCTGCTCGAACCGGACGGTGACGTCCTCCGTCGCGATCTCCACTGCCGGATCCCAGAACCGGACGCCCATGATCGGCTCGACGATCTCGATGCCGACGTTGAGGTTCTCCAGCTCCTTCGCCTCGTGGGTGGCTCCCCAGATGTTGGCATCGGTGGAGTAGGCCTTCTCCTTGGAGTCGCGATAGGGCAGGTCACGCTCGGCCAGCCACTGCGACATCTCGGCCCGCCCGCCGAGCTCGGTCACGAAGGCCTGGTCCAGCCACGGCTTGTAGATGCGGAGCTTGGGGTTGGCCAGCAGGCCGTAGCGGTAGAACCGCTCGATGTCGTTGCCCTTGTAGGTCGAGCCGTCGCCCCAGACCCAGACGTCGTCCTCGCGCATGGCGCGCACGAGCAGCGTGCCGGTCACCGCGCGTCCGATCGGGGTGGTGTTGAAGTAACCGCGGCCGCCGGTGCGGATGTGGAAGGCGCCGCAGGTGAGCGCGACGAGGCCCTCCTCGACCATCAGCTCACGGCAGTCCACCATCCGCGAGATCTCGGCGCCGTAGACCAGGGCGCGATCGGGCACCGACTCGATGTCCGGTTCGTCGTACTGGCCGAGATTGCCGGTGTAGGTGCAGGGGATCGCCCCCTTCTCACGCATCCACGCAACAGCGACGGACGTGTCGAGGCCGCCGGAGAAGGCGAGGCCGACGCGTTCGCCGACCGGGAGTTCGGTGAGGACCTTGGGCATGGTCGGATCCTATCGGGGGTTGGCGCTCGCCCCCGAACCGGGCCGCCCGCCGAGGGAACCCGCGCCGTCCCGCGAGCGCCCGTCAACCGCCGCCTCCACAAGGCCGGACGCGCCCCTGCGCCGAGCGCTCCTCACGCCGCCCAGTGCTCCCTCAGCGCGGGAGCACTCGGACGCGAAGGGAGTGCTGGCCCGCTTGGCCGAACCCGTGTCCCCCACCCCTGCGTCGACCATTCATGGCGCCGCGCAGCCTCGTCTCGAGCCCGCCGTCCCAGAGCTCGGGCCAGGTCCACCTCACGATCATGCTGCCGGCGTCCTGGAGCCTCTGCTCGCGCCGCTTCTCGGCGAGCAACGTCTCCATCGGCGGTTGCCCGGGGGTCAGCGCGCCGGTGTACTTCACCGCACCGTCGAACTCGCCCACCAGGCCGAACTCCTCCCACCAGAAGTCCACCCTGGCCACGACGGAACCAGTCTCGTTGAGGAACTCGGTCTGCAGCTCCGGAGCCGGCAGGCCCGCCTGCTCCATCCTGACGCGGCTGAGGGACTCCCCCGGGCTCTCCGACCGGGCGTCCGCGAACAGCAGGGCGCGGCGCGCCATCCGGCAGCCGCGGCCCGTCGCGGTCCGCTCCAGCAGCCGGGCGCGATCCAGGCCACGCGCCAGGCCGGCGTCCGCGATCATCACCGCCTCGGGGAAGGGCAGCACGCGAACAAGGTCCACGACGGTCCTCTCCAGGCTCGTCACCGGGAGGGCGGCCGTGCGATCGCGGTCCGCGGGCGGGAGCTCGGCGCTCACGGCACGCAGGCCGGGTCGGACGTTGCCGTGCCCGCCGCCCGTCCTGACGACCACGAGACTGCCCAGCCGGGACGACAACACGGGCAACCCGTGCAGTACGGCTGCCGAGACGTGGCCGAACAGGGTGTTCCCGCCCAGCTCGGGGGCGATCGCCCCGATCCTGCGCTGGTGCAGTTCCCAGGCCGTCGGCTGGTCGGCCGGCATGAGCACGCCCGGCCGGAGCCGTACCAGCTTGTTCTGTGCGAGTTGGGTACGGAGCTGGCTCCGGCTCCCGCCGCCGTCCAGCCATGCCTGCGTCGAGATGATCGTCATGCCGGAACCCTTGGTAGCCGGGGCCCGGTTGTGTCAGTTGTCCACAGTGACCGTGCCCACCGCGGCCATTTTCCACAGGCGGGCGCGCGCGATCGGGTTCGGCCGACCGAGCCCAGCGATCCGGCCCGGCCGCCTCAGGACGTCGAGCGCTCCTCAAGTCGTCGAGCGC
>JAEYNS010000376.1 GCA_023412435.1 Actinomycetes bacterium
CGCCCAGGTGAGGGTCGAGCCCTCGCAGAGCTGCATCGTGCCCAGCACCGAGGGGTAGCTGCCCAGGTCGCAGGCCTGGTCGCCGGCCTGGTGGGGCAGCCGGGCGATCGCGGTGGGGCCGTCGGCCCGGTAGGTCAGCGTGGTCACCGCCTCCCGGTCGGTGACCTCGTAGCCGACCTGGGAGCCCGTGACGAGGTGGGCTGCCGCCGCGGCCAGCTCGCCGGCGTCCCTGCCCTCGGGGACCGGCCAGAAGACCAGGCTGCCGCCGGCGTCCACCGCGGCGTCGGGGCCGGAGACGGTAGCTCCGGTGGCGAGCAGCGCGTACTGCACCCCGCCGAGGGTGGCGGTGTGGAGCCCGTCGCCGGCGGGTTCGAAGCCGGCCGGCAGGGTGACGGTGACGTTGCGCTCGGCCACCCACGACACGAAGGGCGAACCCTGCGCCAGAGTTGTCCGACCGAGCTTCTCGCCGTCGGCGGTCAGGTTGTCCAGCCCGACCACGGACGGGTCGCTGGTGGCGACGACGGACCGTTCGGCACCCAGCCCCACCGTGACGTCCGCCACGAACCCGCCCGCGATCGTCGCCGGGTTGGCGACCACCCGCGGCAGGCCGAGGGCGAACCCGTCACCGGTGAGGCTGAACCCGAGCGGGAGCGGGAACACCGGCATGGGTTCGTCGCCGAAGACGAGGCCGGAGTACCACCTGTTGGTGGGCGGGGTGAGGCCGTCCGTGAGCCGCTGGACCGGCAGCGGCTTGACGGTGCGCTGCGGCAGGGCCGCGACCAGGGGCGCCACCGCGGCGTCGGGCAGCACCTCGGTGGCGGGCGGCGATGTCGTCGGCGACCCCCCGGACGGGGGAACGGCGGCGGGTGAGCACCCGATGAGCATCAGGGTGAGACCGGCCAGCAGGCCGGCGCGGGGTCGGAGGGTCATCGCAGTCCAATCTTGGCCAGGAAGTCCTTCAGGATGTCTCCGGTGCCGGCCAGCGGCCCGGTGTCGTCAAGCTCGACCGCCACCGTCACCGGCGTCCCGGGCTTGCCGAGCGCGGGCTGCACCGTCGGCAACTCGGGTGAACTGACGCGCAGCGTGCTGACGGTGCCGGTCTCCCCGGTCTCGACCGCTACCGCGGTCACCTCGCCGTCGATGATCCGGTCGTTCGGCAGGGTGATCCGCGCCGGCGACCCGGGATGGACCCGGGCATAGTCCCGCGGCACCAGCCGGAAGCGGGCCTCGATGGAGCGGTCGCCGTCCGCGGTGATGGTGGCCAGCGCCACCCCGGCGGGCAGCGAGTTGCCCTGGCGGGCCTGGAGGTTGCCGACCTCGCCGTCGATGACCGCGAAGTACGTGATGAGCCCCTGTTCCTTGTCGATCCGGTAGGCGTCGGTGTCGCTGACCTGCAGCCCGTTCTCGATGTCCTGCTTGAGCTGGAGGCTCTGGACGGTGAACAGCGTCTGGCCCTCGGTGACCCGGTCACCGTCCTCCACCCGCTGCAGCACGACGGTGCCGGGGTGGTCGGCGCCCACCGAGTACACCTCGGCGGCGACGTTCGCGGTGAAGCTGGTGATCGTGTTCTGGCGCTGGTTGAACAGCACCGTGAGGCCGGCCACGAGGGCGATCACCACGAAGATGCCGCCGAGCAGCCGGAGTCGGTTGGTCCAGGTCATGCGTGCCTCCCAGCGGTGGCGAGTTCGCGGCTCTCGCGTCGCGCCACGGCCTTGGTTTCGGGTTTCTTGGGGAATGCCTCGCGCAGCGCCACCAGCAGGAACGCGCCGAGGAAGGCGGCGTTGGTGAGGCTCCAGGCCGTGGCCAGCGCGAATTGCGAGTTGTTGACGTCTCGCCAGATGCCGACCGCGCCGGTCAGCACGAGGAAGGTGAAGAGGTAGACCTGCGGCCGGATGAAGGTGAAGGGCGACTCCTTCTTCGTCCGGGCGCCGGTGACGTGCCACTTCTGTTCCTTGCCGATGAAGGCGTTGATCAGGGCCTGGTGGTAGATCGGGAACGAGGCGGCCGCGAGCAGCAGCACCTGCCAGCGGAACGAGCCGAGGGTGTAGAACGCCAGCACCACCTGCATGAGGTAGAACCCGGCGTAGAACAGCAGCCAGCTGGTGATGGACGTGCCCAGCGTCACGGGGCGCAGGTCGAAGAAGATCTCCAGCGCGGGCACCAGCATGAGCAGGCCGGGCATGATGCCGGTGAGGTAGTGGGTGGCGGTCACCAGGTACATCAGCCGCTGGTCGACGGTGAGCGGGTGCCGCGGGTTCAGGGGGTTGTGGGTGAACAGGATCTCGAAGCCGCCCGTCGCCCAGCGCAACTGCTGCTTGGTGTACGCCTCGATGGTGTCGGGGGCGTCGCCCACCGCGAGCACCTCGGGGATGTAGACGCTGCGCCAGCCGCGCTCGTGCATCACCAGCGACGTCCACACGTCCTCGGACTTGGAGTCGGTGTAGATCCCGCCGATGTCGTCCACCGCGGCGCGGCGGAAGATGACGTTCGTGCCGACGCAGAAGGCTGCGTTGAAGTGGTTCCGACCGGGCTGGATGAACCTGTAGAAGACGGTCTGCATGTAGCCCGCGCCACGCGAGATCAGGTTGTTGAGGTTGCCGTAGCTCTGCGGGGTCTGGACGAAGGCGACGTTGGCGTCACCGAAGAACGGCAGGGTCTCGTACAGGAACTCCGGTTTGGGGACGAAGTCGGCGTCGAAGACGCAGAAGTAGTCGCACTTCACCACGCTGAGCGCGTGGTTGATGTTGCCGGCCTTCGCGCCGCTGCCGGACAGCCGCCGAAGGTAGTTGACGCCGAGGTCGGCGGCCAGGTCGCGGACCTCGTCGGAGGCGCCGTCGTCGAGGATCCAGGTGGTGTGCCTGCCCCACATGTCGCGGGCGGCGGCCGCCGTCCGGGCGATGACGTCGACCGGTTCGCCGTAGCAGGTGATGAACGCCGCCACAGTGGCGGGCTCGCCGTTGATGACGATCGGCCAATCAGGATTGGGGCGGTAGGCGGCGGTCGGGGTGTGGTCGCCGAACAGGGTTCGGCGGCCCGCGTAGTAGTCCTCGTCCCGGGGCGGCTTCGAGCCGGCGAGGATCGTCCACATCGCCAGCAGGGCGTGGACGACCAGCACCGCCTCGGCACCGACGACCATTACGTAGGGCAGCCAGTCGCCGCGGTTGGCGGGGTTCAGCAGGAAGATCGCGTAGGCGAGGATGCCCACGGTGGCGATCAGGACCAGCAGGATCATCACCGGCGAGTACGGGTTGCGGGTGAGTTCTCTTCGGGTGGTGGGGTCGAAGGCGTCGACCTGGCGGAGATCGTGTGCGGGCATCGCACCTCGTTTCGGGACGCGCAGGGATCCCCCCGGCGCTGCGTCGTTGGCAGGTGGCGCTACCGCGGCGACACCTCGAGCGCCACGCGACCACCGTTGGAGCCGGTCGCCCCGTGGGCCACCAGCACTCGCTCCCGACCGATTCGGCCGGGCGCGCAGCCGCGTCGAGCGGCCTGTCCGGCGGACTGTTTCACCGGCTCAACCACGGTAGGTGCAGCAGCGTGGCAACCAAGTGACAGCAGGGTTAACGTCAGATGAGCGTGCGAAACCCGTAGTCACAGCACATACGCGCGGGACCACCACTGCCCACATGGTGAGATCTGGCCCTGGTCGGGCCCCCTGGGGCCCGGTTGCCCGCGCTACAGCAGGTCGTGCAGCATGACCACCTGTTCGCGCGACGGGCCGACCCCGATGCCGGAGATCCGGGTGCCGACCAGCTCCTCGAGGCGGCGAACGTAGGCCTGGGTGTTGGACGGCAGATCGTCGAAGCTGCGGCAGCCGGAGATGTCCTGTGTCCACCCGTCCAGGTACTCGTAGACCGGCTTGGCGTGATGGAACTCGGTCTGCGTCATCGGCTGGTGCTCGTGGCGGACCCCGTCCACCTCGTACGCGACGCAGACCGGGATCCGCTCCCAGCCGGTCAGGATGTCGAGCTTGGTGAGGAAGATGTCGGTGAAAGCGTTGGCGCTGACCGCGGCCTCGACGACGACAGCGTCGAACCAGCCGCAGCGGCGGGGGCGTCCGGTGGTGGTGCCGAACTCGGCACCCGCCTCGCGCAGCCGTTCGCCGTCGGCGTCCAGCAGTTCGGTCGGGAACGGGCCCTCGCCGACCCGGGTGGTGTAGGCCTTCGCGATCCCGATGGTGCGGTCGATCCGGGTCGGGCCGACACCGGCGCCGATGCAGGCACCGGCAGCGATCGGGTTGGAGGAGGTGACATAGGGGTAGGTCCCGTGGTCGACGTCGAGGTGGTGGGCCTGGGCACCCTCGAACAGCACGACCTTGCCGGCGTCCAGCGCCTCGTTGAGCACCCGGGAGACGTCGGTGACCATCGGCCGGATCCGCTCGGCGTGCGCGAGCAGCCCCGCCGCCACCTCGGCCGGATCGATGGCGCGACGGTTGTAGACCTTCACCAGCAGATGGTTCTTCTGCTCGAGCGCCGCCTCGACCTTCTGCTCGAGGATGTGCGGGTCGAACAGGTCCTGGACCCGGATGCCGAGCCGGTTGATCTTGTCGGAGTAGGCGGGGCCGATGCCCCGTCCGGTGGTGCCGATCCGACGGTTGCCGAGGAACCGCTCGGTGACCTTGTCCAGCACCTGGTGGTACCCGGTGATGAGGTGGGCGTTGGCCGAGATCAGCAGCTTGGAGGTGTCGACGCCGCGGGCGTTGAGGCCGTCGAGTTCTTCGCACAGGACGTCGAGGTCGATCACCACGCCGTTGCCGATCACCGGCGTCGAGTTGGCGTTCAGGATGCCGGAGGGCAACAGGTGGAGAGCGTACTTCTCCCCGTCCACCACGATGGTGTGGCCGGCGTTGTTGCCCCCGGAGTAGCGGACCGTGTAGTCGACCCGGTCACCCAGCTGGTCGGTGGCCTTGCCCTTGCCCTCGTCGCCCCATTGCGCGCCGACAACCACGATCCCGGGCATCTACTGCCTCCTCGCGTAAGACAAGCCCGCGGCAATGCCGGCGGGCTCTTGCGACGACACTCTAGCCCACCCCCGCTGGGCGGACGGCGCCGGGCTCCCGGCCCGACCGGCTGATGCCGCCGGTCGCTGCGACAGATCTGCTGCCAGATCCGCTTCCCTTCCGGAAACCACGCCTGCCGGCGCTATCCACAGGCAGATCTGCCTCCCCGAGTTGTCCACAGCCGGGGCGACCAGCTGACCCAACAGCCTGCTGCGAGCACAGGATCCCCGGCATGACCCAGGGGAATGTCGTCACCGAGGCTGGTCTGATCCTGGCCCGGGAGCATCCCCGCCAGCGCGCGCAGCTCTATCGCCTGGTGGAAGCGGGCCGGCTGCAGATCGTCGTACCCGGGGTACTGGCCCTCCCCGGCGTGGTGAGCCGGGCCCAGTTGCTGCGCGCGCTCTGCCTGTGGTGCCCGAGGGGCGTCGTCCATGAGCGGACGGCACTGGCCGTCTGGTTCGGCGAGCCGATCAGCACCATCTACTTCGCCGGCCCTGTGAAGCGTCAGGCCCCCGCCGGGGTGGTGTTCACCTGCCGTCAGGTCCCGGAGCCGCTGATTCGGCATCGGGCGGGTATCCGGGTGGTGACACCCGCTTACGCCGCCGCCGAATGCGCCGCGTGGGATGAGGGGCGGTCGCTGCTGACAGGTCTTCGCGAGGGCCTGGTTCACACAGGAGAGCTGCAGCCGGCGCTCGCCGCGCTGGCCGGGACGGCGGGCAACGGCCGCCGCACGGCGATCGTGCGCGCCGCCGAGCGGAACCCCTGGTCCTACGCTGAACTGCTGCTGCACCGCGTCCTGGTGGAAGCCGGCATCGAAGGCTGGGTCGCCAACTGCCCGATCCGCATCAACGGACGCAGGTACGTGCCCGACCTGTGCCTTCCCTCCCACCTGCTGATCCTTGAGTTCGACGGATACGCCGAGCACTCGAAACGGCAGCAGTTCCGCGACGACCGGGAACGCCAGAACGCGCTGGTGACCGCCGGCTATCGGGTGCTTCGCTTCACCTGGGAGGACCTGACCCAGCGCCCCACGTACATCGTCGACACGGTACGTCGCGCCATCAGCCTCACAGCTTCGGCGTGAGGCGTACCCGCGTGTCCGTCCGCGCCGCGCGTCGCCGGCGGGCGAGCGGTGCCATGCTGTGCGCCATGGTCTCGGGACGGGCGACTCCGCCGGCCAGCCGCGCCCTGTCGGTAGCGGCCGCCTGGGTGGTGATGCTGGCGGCTTCGGCGCTGCCGCTGATCCTGGTCCGGGAACTCGGGTTCGCGCCGCCCGCCGCGGTCCGTCCGGCACAGGCGGCCGTCCTCGTGCTGGGGCTGGCGGCGAGCTGGCTGGTCACGGCGCTGCGTCCGCTGCGGCTCGTGGTGGCGATCTTCCTCGTCGTCCACGTGGCCGAGTGGCTGGTGTTCGAGGTCGGTGCCCCACCGCTCTCCGCGGCGCTCGGCGGGGACGGGTTCGTGGCGGGGATGCTCGCCGTCCAGCTGCCGCGGCTCGCGCTCGCCCTGGTCGTGATCGCGGCCGCGCTGCCGCTGCTGGGCGAGAGGCGGGGCTTCTTCCTGACCAGAGGCGACCTGGCGGCGACCGCGTCCCCGATCCGCGGCATCGGCGTGATGAGGCCGACGCGGTGGAACCTCCTCGCTCCCGTCCTGACGCTGTGCCTGGCGGGTGGCACGCTCGCCTTCCTGGTGATCGCGGGAGGGGCGCCGCTGGCCAGGCTTGCCGCCGCTGCGCCGCTGCTGCCGTTCGTGCTGGTGTTCGCCGCGATCAACGCCTTCGGCGAGGAGGTCACCTACCGGGCGCCCCAGCTGGCCGCACTGCAGCCGGTCGTGGGCGCCACGCACGGCCTGCTGATCACCGCTGCCTACTTCGGGATCGCCCACTACTACGGCGTTCCCTACGGGATCGTGGGCGTCGTCATGTCGGCGGCGCTCGGCTGGCTGCTCGGC
>JAEYNS010000018.1 GCA_023412435.1 Actinomycetes bacterium
GAGCCAGACCCCCGAGGCCCCGGCTCTCATCGAGGCCTCGGCCCCCGCAGAAACGACCGCGAGGAACCCGCAGCAGTCGGCGTCCCGCGATCAGGCTCCCGGCGGTGACGACGTCGCCAGCCGGCTCGAGGCCCTGAAGGCCGAGGGCGGCCGCAACCGCCGCAACCGGCAGCAGGGTGACCGCCAGCAGGGTGACCGGCAGCAGGGTGAGCGCCAGCAGGGTGACCGGCAGCAGGGTGACCGCCAGCAGGGTGACCGCCAGCAGGGTGACCGCCAGGCAGAGGGCCAGTCCTCCGAGCGGCAGCAGGGCGACCGCCAGCGCGAGCGCCAGGACAACCAGGACCAGTCCTCGGGCGACCAGCAGCGGTTCCAGCAGCGCAACGACCGCGACTCGGCCGAGGACGACTTCGGCTCCGGACGCCGCGGCCGGCGGCGCCGCAACCGCGACCGGCAGAGCCGGCGCACCCGCGGCGGCGGCAACCTGCCGATGGAACGGATGGAGGCCGAACCCACCGTCTCCGAGGACGACGTGGTGGTCGACATCTCCGGCATCCTCGACGTGCTGGACAACTACGCCTTCGTCCGCACCAGCGGGTACCTTCCCGGCTCGAACGACGCCTACGTCTCGTTGTCGATGGTCCGCAAGTACGGCCTGCGCAAGGGTGACATCATCACCGGCGCCATCAAGCAGCCCAAGGACGGCGAGCGGCGCGAGAAGTTCAACCCGCTGGTGCGGATCGACACGGTCAACGCCGACGCCCCCGAGAAGGCCAGGGATCGCGCCGACTTCACCAAGCTGACCCCGCTGTACCCGCAGGAGCGGTTCAAGCTCGAGACCACCCCGCTCAACATGACGGGCCGGATCATCGACCTGGTCTCCCCGGTCGGCAAGGGCCAGCGTGGCCTGATCGTGTCGCCGCCGAAGGCCGGCAAGACCCTGGTGATGCAGGCGATCGCGAACGCGATCACCACCAACCATCCCGAGGTCCACCTGATGATCGTCCTTGTCGACGAGCGTCCCGAGGAGGTCACCGACTTCCAGCGGACCACGTCGGGCGAGGTGATCGCGTCCACCTTCGACCGGCCGGCCGACGACCACACCACGATCGCGGAACTGGCCATCGAGCGTGCCAAGCGCCTGGTCGAACTCGGCCGCGATGTCGTCGTGCTGCTGGACGGCATCACCCGGCTGGGCCGGGCGTACAACCTGGCCGCCCCGGCGTCCGGCCGGATCCTGTCCGGTGGCGTCGACTCCGCCGCGCTGTACCCGCCGAAGAAGTTCTTCGGCGCCGCCCGCAACATCGAGAACGGCGGCTCGCTGACGATCCTCGCCACCGCGCTGATCGAGACCGGCTCCAAGATGGACGAGGTCATCTTCGAGGAGTTCAAGGGCACCGGCAACATGGAGCTGCGGCTGCGCCGCGACCTGGCCGACAAGCGGATCTTCCCGGCGATCGACCCGGTCTCCTCGGGCACCCGCCGCGAGGAGATGCTGCTCGGCCGCGAGGAGCTGGCGATCATCTGGAAGCTGCGCCGCGTGCTGTCCGGCCAGGACCCGCAGGCGGGCCTGGAGATGCTGCTCAACCGGATGCGCAAGACGCAGAGCAACCGGGAGTTCCTGATGCTCATCTCGAAGACGACCCCGAACCCGGAGTAGCCCGCGCCGAGGGCTACCGTCCGCGCCGAGGGCTACCCATCAGGGGTAGCCCTCGCTGCACCTGGGTAGCCCTCGGTGGCTGGGGCGACGGCGGCCAGGCGAAGGTCGGACAGACCCATTGCCGCCGCGGGCCAGCGGGCCGGGGGAATCGGATGGTTCCGGTTTGGAATCCGCCCCGGATTGGGGAAGAATGGACCCTCGGTGCCGGTTCACGCATCGGGTCCATCCAGCCCACTCCAGCCAGGCGACCCGGCACGATCATGAGGAGACGACCATGAAGCAGGGGATCCACCCCGATTACAAGGAGACCCAGGTCACCTGCACCTGCGGCAACACCTTCACCACGCGCAGCACAGCGAAGAGCGGCGTCATCCACGCCGAGGTGTGCGCCGCCTGCCACCCGTTCTACACCGGCAAGCAGAAGATCCTCGACACCGGCGGTCGCGTCGCGCGCTTCCAGCAGCGCTACGCCAAGAAGACCGGCAAGTAGCCTTCCGAACGCCGGGGGACCAGCACTGCTGGTGCCCCGGCGTTTTGATTTGTCGCGTCGTCTGGAGGAGGAGTGATGTTCGAAGCTGCCGAGGGCCTGCTCGCCGAGTTCGCCGAGTTGGAGCGCCAGCTCGCCGACCCGGCCACCCACTCCGACCTCGCCAAGGCCAGGCGCACCGGACGGCGCTACGCCGAGCTCACCCCGATCGTGAAGGCGATGGACAGGTACCGCAGGGTCAGCGACGACCTGGCGGCCGCCAGGGAGTTCGCGGAGGTGGACCCGACCTTCGCCGCGGAGGCCGAGGGGCTGGCCACCCAGCTCGAGGAGGTCACAGGGCAGCTGACCCGACTGCTGGCACCGCGCGACCCCAACGACACCGCTGACTGCCTGATCGAGATCAAGTCGGGCGAGGGTGGCGAGGAGTCGGCCCTCTTCGCCTCCGACCTGTACCGGATGTACACCCGCTTCGCCGAGACGCGCGGCTGGAAGGTAGAGGTGCTGGACGCCCAGGAGACCGACCTGGGCGGCTACCGCAGCGTCACGCTGGCGCTCAAGGCCACCTCCCAGGCCGACCCGGACAACATGCCCTACGGGGTCATGAAGTTCGAGGGCGGGGTGCACCGCGTGCAGCGGGTGCCTGTCACCGAGTCGCAGGGCCGGATCCACACCTCGGCCGCCGGCGTCCTGGTGATGCCCGAGGTGGAGGCGACCGAGATCGAGATCGACCCCGACGACCTGCGGATCGACGTCTACCGCTCCAGCGGCAAGGGCGGGCAGGGGGTCAACACCACCGACTCCGCCGTGCGCATCACCCACCTGCCCAGCGGGATCGTGGTGACCTGCCAGGACGAGCGCAGCCAGCTTCAGAACAAGGAGCAGGCGATGCGGATCCTGCGGGCGCGGCTGGTCGCGCAAGCCGCCGAGGAGGCTGCCGAGGAAGCCTCCCAGGCCCGCCAGTCGCAGGTCCGGACGGTCGACAGGTCGGAGCGGATCCGCACCTACAACTTTCCGGAGAACCGGATCGCCGATCACCGGATCGGCTACAAGGCCTACAACCTCGACCAGGTGCTGGCCGGAAGCCTCGACGCCGTGATCGAGGCCCTCCAGGCGGCTGACCTCGCCGAGCGGCTCGGCACGCCGGCCTGAGATTGCGGCAGGATGGGCACCATGAGCACGGTCGTCGACGTCGGGTCAGAGCCGCAGCGCGGGATCGACGCGGCACTGGCCGCCATCGAGGCGGGGGAGTGCATAGTCCTGCCGACCGACACCGTCTACGGCATCGGGGCCGACGCGCTGTCGGCTGATGCGGTCCGGGGCCTGCTCGAGGCCAAGCAACGGGGACGCGACCTGCCGCCGCCGGTGCTGATCGCCGAGCCCGCCATGCTGCGTTCGCTGGCCGCCACCGTCTCGGCCGAGGCCCTCGCCCTCGCCGAAGCGTTCTGGCCGGGCGCGCTCACCCTCGTGGTGCCGTCCCAACCCAACCTGCGGATGGACCTGGGAGACCGCGGCGACACGATTGCGGTCCGGATCCCCGACCACGCGTTCACCCGAGACCTGCTGCGCGCCACCGGACCGCTGGCGGTCAGCAGCGCCAACACCCACGGCAACCAGGCCGCGACCAGCGTCGCGGAGGCCCGCAACCAGCTGGGCGAGGCCGTCGCCGTCTACCTGGACGCCGGTCCGGGCAGCAGCGCGGTGCCGTCCACCATCGTCGACCTCTCCGGCGAGACGCCGCGCATCCTGCGCGAGGGCCGGCTCACCCGCGCGGAGCTGGCCGCGGTGGTCCCGGCGCTGGCCGACGAGCCCCCCGCGACGTTCTCGGGCTAGCCGTCGATGCGCGAGTACCTGCTCGTCCTGCTGATCGCCGCGGGCGTGACCTACCTCCTCAGCGGGCTGTGTCGCCGCCTCGCCTTCCGCTACAACGCGGTGGCGATGGTGCGCGATCGCGACGTCCACACCAAGCCGGTGCCGTACTTCGGCGGGGTGGCGATGTGGCTGGGCCTGGCCGCCGCCTTCCTGGTGGCCGGCCAACTGCCGTGGCTGGGCAGCTTCGAGGTGGTCAGGCACGACTTCTCCGCCGTGCTGATCGCGGGCGCGTTGATCTGTCTGGTCGGCGCGGTGGACGATGTGGTCGAGCTCGGCGCCGTCGCCAAGATCGCCGGGCAGCTGCTGGCTGCGGGCGTGGCGGTGCTGAACGGCGTGAAGGTGTACTGGATCCCGCTGCCGGACGCGATCGTCTCCCTCGACGACGGCTCCAGCATCGTGGTGACGGTGCTGCTCATCTTCCTCGTGGTGAACGCGATCAACCTGATCGACGGGCTGGACGGCCTGGCCGCCGGTGTGGTGGCGATCGGCGCGAGCGCGTTCTTCCTCTACGCATATCTACTCTCCTTCGAGCACGAGCTGGTCCGCGCCACCACGTCGAGCCTCGTGACGGTCGCGACCGTGGGCATCTGCCTCGGCTTCCTGCCGTACAACATCCACCCCGCCCGGATGTTCATGGGCGACTCCGGCTCGATGCTGCTCGGGTTCCTGATGGCGACGTCGATGATCAGCCTGTCGGGCCAGGTCGACCCCGCCACCCTCGACAGCCTCGGCTTCGGGGCGGTGGCCGCGTACCTGCCGCTGCTGTTGCCGCTGGGGGTGATGGCACTGCCGATGCTCGACCTGGTGATGGCCTATGTCCGGCGCACCCTGCGGGGCCAGATGTGGTACCACGCCGACAAGCAGCACCTGCACCACCGGATGCTCAACCTCGGGCATTCGCACGGCCGGGCGGTTGCGCTGCTGTGGCTGTGGTCGGCCCTGGCCGCCTTCGGAGTCGTCGCGCTCGGCCTGTACCCGTCGCCCGTGACCCTGGCCGGTTGCGTATTGGCCCTGCTCGTCGCGGCCTTGCTGACCTGGGGCCGTCCGCTGGCCACCCGGCGCGCCAACCGGACGGCCGCCCGGACCCCGGCGCAGAACGGGTGAGCCGGTGAACCCGAACCGGTCCCGCGCGCTGCGCCTGCTGGCCGGAGGGCTGCTCGGCGCAACCGTCGCGGCGGCCCTGGCAGCGCTCGGGCTGGGCCTGGCG
>JAEYNS010000068.1 GCA_023412435.1 Actinomycetes bacterium
CCGATGCGCCTCGGGAGCGCGATGCCCGCGCCGAGGAGGGGCTGGCCATGGCCCACCGGCTCGGCGACCCGCCGCTGCGGGCCTGGGCGGCGGCGACCGCCGCCGTCCAGGTGCGCTGCCACCTGGCCGGCGGCCAGCCCGACGTCACAGGGCGCACCCTCGAACTGGGCAGCGACCACACCCTGCGGACCCGCGACTGGCCGGTCCACCCCCAGTGCGGCTGCGTGCTCGCGGTCGCCTGACCACCCGCAAGGCACACTGGCTGCGTGGAGAGACGAGCCGAGAACCAACCGAACCGCCCTGACAGCGGCGGCGTCCTGCCCCAGGGATCCATCGGGCGGGCTGCCAGGCTGCTCGGGATCCCGCTGGGAGCGGCAGGCCGCGCCACCGTGGGCGCCGGGCGGCGGCTGCTCGGCGAGCCGGCCGAGCAGGTGAACGCCGACCTGTCGCGAGCCGCCGCCGAGCAGCTGTTCAACGTGCTCGGCGAACTCAAGGGCGGCGCGATGAAGTTCGGCCAGGTGCTGAGCATGATGGAGGCGATGCTGCCGGAGGAGCTGGCGGCACCGTTCCGGGCCCGGCTCGCCGCCCTCCAGGACTCCGCTCCCCCCATGCCGACCTCCCGGGTGCACGGCGTGCTGCGCGCGGAGTTGGGCGCCGACTGGCGCTCGCACTTCGCCGAGTTCGAGGCGCGTCCGGCCGCGGCGGCGTCCATCGGGCAGGTGCACCGCGCCCGGCTGGCAGGCTCGGGTCAGCCGGTGGCGGTCAAGGTTCAGTACCCGGGCGCCGATGTGGCGCTGCGCAACGACCTCAAGCAGATCCAGCGGCTGGCGGCCGCCGCCTCGCCGCTCACCGGTGGCCTCGACGTGGTGGCCCTCACTCGCGAGGTGGCCGCCCGGATCGCCGAGGAGGTCGACTACCTGCACGAGGCCGCGGCGCAGAACCAGATGGCCCAGGCCACCCAGGGCCATCCCCGCTTCGTCGTCCCGAAGGCACGGATCGCCACCTCCCGGGTGCTCGTCTCCGACTGGGTCGACGGTGTCAAGCTGTCCACCCTCGCCGGCGCCGACCCGACCGCACGCAACCAGGCCGCCCTCAACTACGTGACCTTCCTGTTCGCAGGGCCCGCCATCGGCGGACTCCTGCACGGCGACCCCCACCCCGGCAACTACCTCGTCACCGGCGACGGCAGGCTCGGGGTGGTCGACTTCGGTCTCACCGCCGCGTTCCCGGACGGCTTGCCGCGCCCGATGGGCGAACTGATCCGGCGCGCGGTGGCCGGGGATGCCCAGGGGATGCTGGCCGGGCTGGAGGCAGAGGGCTTCGTGAAGCCCGGCGACGTCACCGCAGAAGACCTGCTGGACTACCTCAACCCGTTCGTCGAGCCGGCGGCCGCCCCGGAGTTCCGGTTCGACAGGGAATGGACGCGGTCGCAGTTCGGCAGGGTGCACCACAGCATGCGGGTCGAGGATGTAGCACTCAAGCTGAACATCCCGCCCGAGTACGGCCTGATCTACCGGGTCTGGCTGGGCGGCATCGCCGTCCTCGCCCAACTCGACGTGACCGCCGACTTCGCCTCGGTGCTGCGGGCCTACCTGCCGGGGTTCGCCGATTGATCCTCGGCGAGGATCTCCAGCACGGCGGGGCCGTACTGCTCGCACTTGGTGGGGCCGACCCCGGGGATGCGCAGCAGCCCGGCGGCGTCGCCGGGTGAGGTCTCGGCGATCGCCATCAACGTGGCGTCGGTGAAGATCACGAACGCGGGCAGACTCCGCTCCCTCGCCAGGTCGAGGCGCCACTGCTTGAGCCGCGCGAAGACCGCCTCGTCATAGGACGGCTCGCAGTCCAGGTGGCGGCGCAGCTTGCGCTCCGCGCCGCTGGTGATCGGCTTGTCGCAGATCCGGCAGGTGGCCGATTGCGCGGTGCCCGGCCTGGCCCGCTGCTCCCGTCGCGGCTCGGCGGCCCTCGGCTGGTCGACCACTCCGTCCAGGAAGCGGGACGGCTGCCTGCTGCCTCCGCCGCGCCGGCTGCGCGACCAGGTCAGCAGCAGGTGCCGCCGCGCCCGCGTCACGCCGACGTAGAACAGCCTGCCCTCCTCGGCCACCTGCTCGGGCGTCGCGGCCAGCGACAGCGGCAGCGTGCCCTCCTGGGCGCCGACGATCGCCACCGCCTCCCACTCCAGGCCCTTCGCGGCGTGCAGGGTGGACAGGGACACCCCGTCGCCGACCGGGGCGTGCTCGGCGGACTGTCGCGCCTGCAGTTCCTCCACCAGCGTGGCGATGCCTGCCCCGGGATGGCCCGCCGCCACGTCCTCGGCCAGCGCCAGCAGCGCCGCCAGCGACTCCCACCGCTCCCGCAGTCGGCCCTGGCCGGTCGGTGCGGTGGTGGTCCAGCCCAGCCGCTCCAGCACCGCCCGGCAGGTGTCGACGGCCGGCCGGGACGCGTCCCGCCTCGCCTCCTCTGCGAGGATGCCGACCGCCTGACGGATCTCCGCCCGGTCGAAGAAGCCGTCGCCGCCGCGGACACTGAAGCCGATCCCTGCCTCGGCGAGGGCCGACTCGAACAGCGGCGACTGGGCGTGGACGCGGTACAGCACCGCCATCTCGCGCCAGGGCACCCCTCCGGCGTGGCGCTCCCGCAGCCAGGCGACCACCGCCCTGGCCTCGTCGAACTCGGTGGCGCAGGGCAGCACCCTGGGCTGCGGTCCCGGGGGGCACTGCGACTCCAGCCGGACGGTGCCGGCGATCCGGGCCCGCACCGAGACCGAGTTCGCCAACTCCACGACCTGCGGCGACGAGCGGTAGTCGCGGACCAGCCGGACCATCACCGCGTCGGGGAACCGGGCGCTGAAGCCGGTGAGGTAGTCGGGGCTGGCACCGGCGAAGGAGTGGATGGTCTGCGCGGGGTCGCCGACGACGCACAGGTCGCGGGAGTCGCCGCGCCACAGTTCCAGCAACGACTGCTGCACCGGGCTGACGTCCTGGTACTCGTCGACCACGAGGTGGCGATAGGTGTCCCTGACCTCCTCGGCGATGTCGGGGTGGTCACCCAGCAGCGCGGTGGCGCACAGCAGGATGTCGTCGAAGTCGATCACCCCCCGGTCGGATTTGACCTGCTCGTAGCGTCCCAGCACCCTGCCCACCCAGGCGGGATCGAGGCCCGACACCTCCCGCCCCGCGGCGGTCGCAAGGTCGGCGTAGTCAGCCGGGGCGGTGTTGCTCACCTTCGCCCAGGAGACCTCGGTGAGCAGGTCGCGCAGCGTGGCGCTGTCGGGGTTGAGCCGCAGCCGGCGGGCGGCCTCGGCGACCATCGGCAGCCGTGCCTCGCTGACCGGCGGCAGCGGTGCCCGGTAGGCGCGCTGCCAGAAGTACTGGGCCTGCCGCAGCGCCGCCGAGTGGAAGGTGCGCGCCTGGACCCCTGCGGCCCCGAGCGCGCGCAGCCGCGACCGCAGTTCGCCGGCGGCCCTGGTGGTGAAGGTGACGGCGAGCACGGCCTGGGGTGTGTAGGCACCGGTGTGGACGCCGTAGGCGATCCGGTGGGTGATGGCACGGGTCTTCCCGGTGCCTGCGCCGGCGATCACCCCGACCGGGGCGCCGAAGCTCGTCGCCACCTGCGCCTGCTCCGGGTCGAGCCCGGCCAGCAGGCGCTCGGTGTCGATCAGCACGCGGACCACTGTAGGCAGGCCGGGCGACATTTCGTCAGCCGGCCCCCCTATCGTGGAGCCACCATGACCGCACCGGAGACCGTCACCGACCTCGCTGGAGTGCGGGTCCACCATGCGGCGACCGCCGAAGACCTGGTCGCCCGGCTGCGGGAGTGCTGGTCCGGGCCACGCTCCGACGTGTTCGCCTTCGACCTCGCGGTCGTGCCGGCGCCCGGCTTCCAGCGGTGGTTGTCGCAGGAACTGGCGACGTCCGGGGACGAGCCGGGGATCTGCGCAGGCGTGGAGTTCCGCAGCCAGGCCTCACTGCTCCGCCACCTCATCGGAAAGAGCCCCTGGCAGCCCCACCGGCTGGTCTGGCCGCTGCAGCGGGTGGCGCTCGACGGGACCGATCCCGCGCTCGCCGACCTGCGCCGGCACCTCGCGGCCTCGCGCGAGCCCTACTCGTCCTGCCTGCGGATCGCGCGACAGTTCGCCGGCTACGCTGCGCACCGCCCCGGGATGCTGGCCGGCTGGGCGGACGGTCTCGACCTCGGTCCGGACGGCGCACCACTGGGCGAGCACGCCTGGCAGGCCGTGTTGTGGCGCCAGCTCGCCGCCGAGTTGGGCAGCACCCCGGGCGACGAGCGGGCGAAGCTGCTCGCCGCGCTGCGGGAGCGGCCGGCTCCCGGGGTACCCGAGCGGCTGGCGGTGCTGGCGCCGTCCCGGGTCGACAGCCCGACCCTCGAGCTGCTGGACGCCCTGGCCTGCCACCACCGCGTCGACCTGCTGCTGATCACGCCGACCCCGGGGCGCCGGCCGATCCCCGACGGCAGGCTGCCGCGGGCGGACTTCCGTCCCCCCATCGGGCACCCCCTCAACTTCGCCCTGGCAAGCGTGGCCGACGAGCGCGGGCTGCTGCTGCCCCCCGAGGGCGCACCGGACACCGACCTTCCCCAGAGCCTGCTCGGCTGGCTGCAGGCCGACCTGCGCCGCGATGCCGTCGAACGGGTCCGGGAACTCGATCCCGCCGACCGGTCGGTCCAGGTCCACCTCTCGCACGGTCTGGACCGGCAGGTCGAGGTGCTGCGCGAGGTGATCGCGGGCATGCTCGCCGACGACCCGACCCTCGAACCTCGCGACATCGTGGTCGTCACGCCGCAGGTAAGTGCGGTGGCTCCGCTGATCACGGCGGCGTTCCTGCTGCCGAGCGCGACGGCGACCCATCCCGGCCACGGGTTCCGGGTCCAGCTGGCCGACCGGTCGGTGGCCCAGACCAACCCGATGGTCGGGCTGCTGATGCAATTGCTGGCGCTGCCGGACAGCAGGTTCGAGGCGTCCACCCTGCTCGAGTTCTGCGCCCAGCCCGCCGTGGCGGCGCGGTTCGGCTTCGGCGCCGAACGTCACGACCGGCTGGTCGAGCTCGTCCAGCAGTCCGGCATCAGGTGGGGGTTGTCGGCCGCTCAGCGCGCACGGTTCGGGCTGGGCCAGTACCCCCAGAACACCTGGCTGGCCGGCGTCCAGCGGATGCTGCTCGGCGTGGCCCTGCCGGAGACGGACCTCGTCACCGCACGGACCGTCCTGCCACTGGACGACATCGACTCCTCCGATGTCGAGCTGATCGGCGGGCTGGCCGAGCTGATCGGCCGGCTCTCCCGCCTGCTGACCATCTTCGAGCAGCCGGCGTCGATCGCCGGGTGGGCGGCCCGCTGCCGCGCCGCCCTGGAGTCGCTGGTCGCCGTCGGGTTCGAGCAGGAGTGGCAGCTGGCCGCCGTCTGGGCCGGCCTGGCCAGGGCCGCGGCCGACGGCGCCGCCACGCCGCTCAGCAGGCACGGCGCGCTGCGCGTGCTCACCGCGGAGTTCACCGACCAGCCCGCCAGGGGCGCCTTCGGCAACGGCTCGCTCGTGGTCTGCGGGCCGGAGTCGCTGCGCCACGTCCCGCATCGGGTCGTGGTGCTGCTGGGTTGGGACGCCGACCGCTACCCACGACCGGGCCGGCGGCACGGCGACGACCTGCTCGGGGTCGAGCCGTTGACCGGCGACCCGTCCGTCACCCTGGACGACCGCCAGGCCCTGCTCGATGCCATCCACGCGGCCCGCGAGAGCCTCGTGGTCGTCGCCCGCGGCCGCAGCGAGGCCACCAACGAGCCGGTACCGCTGGCAGGCCCGCTGCAGGAGTTGCGCGACGCGCTGGACGCCACCGCGCTGGCCGGCGACCGGCCGGCGGGCGTCGCCATCACCCGCCAGCACCCCCTCCAGCCCTTCGACCCCGCCTACTTCGACCCTGCCCGACCCGAGCTGACCAGCCACGACCCGGTGGCCTATGCCGGGGCGGTCGCAGCCGCCCAGGGCTCCAGGCCCGCCCGTGATCGCTTCCGGTTCGAGCCCCTGCCACCTCTCGACCTGTCCGGCGGGGTGGCCCTGGACGACCTGGTCGACTTCTTCGGCCACCCTGCGCGCCGGCTGCTCAAGCAGCGCGCCGGGTTCACCCTCGCCGAGCCCGACGAGCTGAACGACGCCGTTCCGCTCGAACTCGACCCGCTGGCCCGCTGGAAGGTCGGCGACCGCGTGCTGCGCCGGCTCGCGGCGGGCACCGACCCGGCGCTGGTCGCGCGCGCCGAGTGGCTG
>JAEYNS010000104.1 GCA_023412435.1 Actinomycetes bacterium
GGCAGGAAGACCCCGACGACGGCGGCCTGTCCCGCCGGCGGGGCCGGAGCCGCGCTGGACGCCGGAGCCAGCCCGCGCACGACGGGAAGCACCCGCCCGTCGGCCACCTGAAGCGCGGTGAGGATCCGGGTGGTGCCGTCCTCACCGGTGATCAGCACCTCCTGGTCGGGAAGGTACTCGCCGGACACCTCCACCTGCCGGCCGTAGACATCGCCGACGGTCCCGTCGGGGTTGACGTTCTCCAGCAGCGCGACCGGAGCGAGGGCAGCCCTGGCCTGAGCCGAGCTGTTCTCCTGCGATTCGAAGACCTGCATCTGCCACAGCCCGAGCCACAGCATGGTGATGGCGATCGCGACGCCGACGGCGCCGACCAGCCCCTGCTTGACCCGGGTAGGCACCGCGTCAGCCCGCGTGCCGGGCCCAGGCGTTGTCGACCAGTTGGGCGCAGAGCAGACCGAAGTTCCAGCCCTTGGCCTCCACCGAGAGCGGCACCAGCGAGGTCTCCGTCATGCCCGGGGCCGAGTTCGACTCGATGAAGACCGGCACGCCGTCGGAGCCGACGATGATGTCGGCCCGGGAGAGGTCACGCAGCCCGAACACGCGGTGCGCGGCGATGGCCAGCTCGGCACAGGCGGCCGCCACCTCGTCGCTCACGGTCGCGGGGGCGATGAACCGGGTCTGCCCTGCGGTGTAGCGCGCGGTGTAGTCGTAGAACCCCGATTCGGGACGGATCTCCACCGCCGGCAGCGCGATCGGCTCGCCGTCGAGTTCGACGACGGTGACCGCGATCTCGGTGCCCTCGATGTACTCCTGGATCACGGCGAGGTCGCCGTAGGAGTAGGCGGCGACCATCGCGGCGGGCAGCTCGGCCTGGCTGGTCACCTTCGTGCAGCCCAGCGCCGAGCCGCTGCGGGCGGGCTTCACCATCATCGGGAAGCCGATCCGCTCGGCGAGGGCCCGAACCAGGTGGCCGGCGCCGAGCTCGCGGAACATGTCGTGGGGCAGCGCCACGGTCAGGGGGGTGCGCAGCCCGGCCTGCTCCGCGAGCGGCCCGCCGACTGCCTTGTTGAACGAACGGCGGCAGGCCGCGGGGGAGGAGCCGACGTAAGGCACGTCCAGCAGTCTGAGGACCTGTTGCAGGCCGCCGTCCTCGCCGACCCCGCCGTGCAGCAGCGGGAAGACCACCGGGTCGGTGAGCCCGCCGAGCAGGTCGATCAGGTCGGAGGTGACGTCGGCCTCGACCACCTCGCGGCCCTGGTCCCGCAGCGCCTGGGCGACGCGGCGACCGGACCGCAGCGAGACCTCGCGTTCGTGGGAGAGCCCGCCGGCGAGCACCACGATCGGGCCATGGGATGTGCGCTGTGACATGTGTGTTCGCCTAACTGATGTCGGGGGCCGGACCTGAGGTCTGGTCGAGGTAGCGGTGGGTTCCGGACTCTGCTGACAGCCCGAACGTCCTGATCATGTCGAGCTCGCCCTCGATGACCTCACCGAGCCGGCGGGTGCCCTCGAGGATGCGCTCCGGGGTGGGGAAGCAGAACGACAGCCTCATGTTGCGGCTGCCGAGCCCGTCGGCGTAGAACGCCGTGCCGGGCACGTAGGCCACCCTGGCCGAGACGGCGCGGGGCAGCATCGCCTGGGCGTCGAGGCCCTCAGGCAGGGTCACCCAGACGAAGAAGCCGCCCTCGGGGTGGGTCCAGGTGGTGCCCTCGGGCATGTGTTCGCGCAGGCCGGCGAACATGGCGTCGCGACGTTCGCGGTACATCGCCCGGTACGCCTCGATCTGGCCACGCCAGTCGAACTGGTCGAGGTAGGCGGAGATCACGTACTGGGAGAAGACCGGCGGAGCGAGCGTCGCGGCCTCCTGGGTGAGGACCAGCTTCTCCCGGACGGCGTGCGGTGCCAGCGCCCAGCCCACCCGGAAGCCGGGGGCGAAGGTCTTGGAGAACGAGCCGAGGTAGACGACGTTGTCGGCGTCCATCGAGCGGATCGCGGGCAGCGGCTCGTCCTTCAACGTGAGCAGGCCGTACGGGTTGTCCTCGATGATCAGCAGGCTGTGCTGCCTGGCCAACTCGACGAGGCGCTGTCTGCGCTCAAGAGTCTGGGTGACGCCGGTCGGGTTCTGGAAGTTGGGAATGGTGTAGAGGAACTTCACCTTCTTGCCGGCCGCCCGCAGCGTGACGATGGCGTGCACCAGCGCATCGGGGTCGATGCCGTGCTCGTCCATGGCGATGTGGACCACCTCGCACTGGTAGGCGTGGAAGGTGCCCAGTGCCCCGACGTAGGACGGCGCCTCCGCCAGCACCACATCGCCCGGGTCGCAGAACACACGGGTGACGAGGTCCAACGCCTGCTGGGAGCCGCAGCTGACGACGATGTCGTCGGCGTGCGCGGCGATCGCCTCCTCGGCCATCACCTCGACGATCTTCTCGCGCATGAACTGCTCGCCCTGGCCCGAGCCGTACTGCATGGCCTGGGTGCCGTGCTCACGGATCAGCCGTGACACCGCCTCCCCGAGCGCTTCGCGGGGGAGGTCGGCGATGTTGGGCATCCCGCCGGCGAGGGAGACGACTTCCGGCCGATTGGCGACGGCGAACAGGGCGCGCACGGCTGAGACGGTCAGTCCGTGGGTCCGTTCGGCGTACGCATCGACATAAGTGTCCAGGCGGGTGTCCCGCCGGGACGGTTCAGGAAGGCTCACCCGACCAGACTGCCGCACCTGCGGCCTAGGATGAAAACCGATCCCACCAGAGGAGCCAGATGAGCAACCTGTCATGGGTAGGTCGCGGGGACCTGGCCGGCCTGTCCTGCCCGTACTGCGGTCGCCAGGTCAGTCCTGACGACGAGGGGATGGTCGCCGCCGAGCAGGCCTGGGGTTTCGTCGGGGCCAGCCTCTCGCTGCACGGTGAGCGCACCGGTCTGCTGCTGCTCGCCCCGGTGCCCGGGACCGGCGACGCCCTGCT
Organism: Actinomycetes bacterium; assembly: GCA_023412435.1. Lineage (GTDB taxonomy): Bacteria > Actinomycetota > Actinomycetes > Propionibacteriales > Propionibacteriaceae > Propionicimonas. The sequence continues at coordinate 2,964 of JAEYNS010000104.1, forward strand.
CACCTGCCTGTGGGTGGCGCCGGGCCGGACCGGACGCGGGCGGGGCCGCCGGCTGGTGCAGGCCGCCGCGGCGGGCCTGCTGTCCCGCGACGTCCGGGCGATCGTGGCGCGCGGCAGCAGGGTGAAGAAGGACTGCGGGACACCGCCGGCCGACTTCCTGCGCGCGGTCGGGTTCAGCAAGGGCCTGGACGAGCGGCTCTACCGGCTCGACCTCGACACCACTGTCGCGGAGCGCTCCGGGTTGCGGGCGCTGCTGGCGCGGCTGGTGGGCGCGTTGCGTCCCCTGGGTCCAGAACCGGTGGGACGGGTGTCGCGGGAGGGCTGATCAGCCCAGGAAGGCCCGGTCGGTCAGGATGATCGGCCCGTCCGCGGTGATCGCGATGGTGTGCTCGGAGTGGGCGCCGCGTGACCCGTCCGCGCTACGCAAGGTCCAGCCGTCGGCGTCGGTGACGATCTTGTCGGTGCCGGCGAGGAACCACGGCTCCACGGCGATCACCAGGCCCTCCCGCAGCGGGAACCCGCGGCCCGGACGGCCGTCGTTGGGCACGTGCGGGTCGCCGTGCATGGTACGGCCCACCCCGTGCCCTCCGAACTGGGTGTTGACCAGGTAGCCGGCGGCGCGGGCCACCTCGCCGATCGCCGCGGCGATGTCGCCGGTCTTGTTGCCGAGCGTGGCGGGGGCGATCGCGGCGTCGAGGGCCCGCGCGGTGGTCTCGATCAGGGCCAGGGCGGCCTCGCGGGGCGTCCCGACGACGAAGGAGATCGCCGAGTCGGCCACCCAGCCGTCGAGGGAGACGGCGAAGTCGAGTGAGAGCAGGTCACCGTCGCGCAGCACGTAGTCGTGGGGCAGGCCGTGCAGCACGGCGTCGTTGACCGAGGTGCAGATCACCTTGCCGAACGGACCGGAGCCGAACGAGGGGTGGTAGTCGATGTAGCAGGACTCCGCCCCTGCCGCCCGGATCAGTTCGTGCGCGCGGGCGTCGATGGCGAGCAGGTTGGTGCCTACCGAGACCTCGTCACGCAGGGTGGCGAGCACGCTCGCGACGAACCGCCCGGCGGGCTTCATGGCCTCCAGTTCGGCGGGAGTGCGCAACTCGATCATGGCGAGGGCGGCGCGGGCTGCGGACGGTTCGGACTGCTCAGAGGTACTCCTCGAGGGCCCGCACCAGGGTGGCCTTGGTCTTGCCGCCCTGGAACTGCTTGACGACGTCGCCACCGACGAAGACCTGGATGGTCGGCAGGCCCAGGATGCCGTACTTGATGGTGGTGTCGGTGTTGAGGTCGGCGTTCAGCTTGACGAAGGAGATCTTGTCGCCGTACTCGACGGCGAGCTCCTCGATGATCGGGGAGAGCTGCTTGCACGGCGCGCACCACTCGGCCCAGTAGTCGACGACAACCGGCTTGGACGACTTCAGCACCTCGTCGGTGAAGGTGGCGTCAGTGACTTCGGCGACAGCGGCCATGGGGGCTCCTCGGGTGCGGGACGGGTTGTGGACGTGTGGGCGCGGCGCCGTGGCCGCTGGACCAGCCTAGGGGCTCAGGCCGACACCGCATCGGCCAGCGCGGCGCCGGAATCGGCGAGCGCGGCCAGGTAGCGCTCGGCGTCCAGAGCGGCCGCGCAGCCGGTGCCGGCCGCGGTGATCGCCTGCCGGTAGCTGTGATCGACCAGGTCGCCGGCGGCGAACACCCCCGGCACGTTCGTGCGGGTGGTCGGTGCGTCGACCATGACGTAGCCGGCGGCGTCCACCTCGACCTGGCCACGGACCAGTTCCGAGCGCGGATCGTGCCCGATCGCGACGAAGAGGCCCTGGACGGGAAGTTCGCGGGTCGCACCGGTGATCGTGTCGGTCAGGGTCAGCGAGGACACCGAGGACTCGCCGTTGATCCCGGTCACCGCCGAGTTCCACGCGAAGCCGAGCTTCGGATCGGCCTCGGCCCTGGCGATCATGATCTTGGACGCGCGCAACTCGTCGCGCCGGTGGATCACGGTCACCGAGCGGGCGAACCGGGTGAGGAAGGTGGCCTCCTCCAACGCCGAGTCGCCGCCGCCGACCACGGCAATGTCCTTGTCGCGGAAGAAGAAGCCGTCGCAGGTGGCGCACCACGACACGCCCCGGCCCGACAGCCGGTCCTCGTCCGGCAGGCCGAGACGCCGGTAGCCGGACCCCATGGCGAGGATCACGGCTCGTGCCCTGTGGACGGTGCCGTCGGAGTCGGTGACCGACTTCACGGGCCCGGTGAGGTCGACCTCGGTCACGTCGTCGGTGATGATCTCCGCGCCGAACCGGGCGGCCTGGGCCCGCATCGCGATCATCAGGTCCGGGCCCATGATGCCCTCGGCGAAGCCGGGGAAGTTCTCCACCTCGGTCGTGTTCATCAAGGCGCCGCCGGCGGTGAGCGCGCCCTCGAACAGCAGCGGCTTCAGGTTCGCGCGCGCGGTGTAGATCCCGGCGGTGTAGCCGGCCGGGCCGGAGCCGATGATGATGACGTCACGAATCTCAGACATGGTTCCTCAGCGCTGTTCTCGGGATGCCCACTCTACCGGCCGTGGCCGGTCCCTACCCCGGTCAACCCGGTGCCGCCGGCGCGCATTCCCACGCCCAGCGGACCCCTCGCGCCGTTTGTCGCGGGGCCGCCCGGGTAAGGGTTGGGCTGAGATGCGAACGGATCGCGCCCGGACCTGCAGCCCGGGGCAACCCAGGAGGATGCCATGACCAGTGACTACAACGACAACCCGGACCAGACCCGGTTCCCCGCCGAGGACATGCCGAGCCGGCAGCCGTCGGTGAACCCCGAGGTCGACCCTGTGCACCCCGTGGGCGACCCCTCGGTCGACCAGCCGTTGCCCGAGC
>JAEYNS010000106.1 GCA_023412435.1 Actinomycetes bacterium
AGCGTGACCAGGGCCACCGCTGCGAGATCACCGCGGGCGGCCACCACGACGATGTCGCCGCCTTCTCGCCGGTTCATGGCCTAGGCCGGGGGCAGGCTGTCGTAGGCCAGCTTGGCGTCGGCCGAGCCGGACTCCATCTGGGCCCGCAGGTCGCCCAGGTGCGGCTGACCGAGGTCGACGCCCAGGTGGGGTCGCTCCCCGGTGTCGATGAACGGCGCGCCCGCGGCGGGCAGGTCGATCCCACCGGAGACCAGACAGACCAGGGCGCTCACCTGTTGCTCCAGCGCCGCCAGCCGGCTGTCGAGGTCGCCGGCGGCAGAGGAGCCGAAGGGCTGGCGCGGGTCGAAGGGCAGGTTGTCGCCGAGCTTGTACTCGCCGAACTCCTTGACCTCCTTGATCTCCTTGCGGCCGTCCTTGAGGTCCTTGAACCCCTCCTTGATGTCCTTGGCGTCCTTGCGGCCGTCCTTGGCGTCCTTGAGTTCCTTGGGCCGCTCCTTGATCAGTTCCTTGATGATCTCCTTGTGGTCCTTCAGCACGTCCTTGGGCGGCTTGACGATCGCCTGGCTCACCGTGACGTGCACCGTCATCGACGCCGCCGAGGCGGGGATGCCGGTGACCGAGACGTAGGTGTTCGAGCCGGCGTAGGACTGGCTGCTGGGGGTCGAGGAGTTGGTGAAGGAGGTGTTCCCGGAGGTGCCGGGGAAGGGGTCGCCCCCGTCGCCGCGGTTGGCGTTGTTCTCCAGGTTGCGGGCGCCGTCGGCCTGCATCAGGGCGACCTTGTAGTGCGCCTCGTTCTTGTTGTTGGCGATCGCCTCATCGATGTGCCAGATCAGCAGGCCCTGGCCGGGCAGCGAGGCGTCGTAGCCCGCCTGCTGGCGGTTCTCCACCAGGAAGTACTCGTTCCCGGCGGCACCGTCCTTCCACAGCCGGTAGGCGCTGCGGCCGGTCTTCACGTCGGCGACCGTGACATCGCCGTTGCTGGTCTGGGTGATGACGTTGACCCAGCCCTGGGTGGACTTGCACCAGGCGGACGGGTGCACCGGACGGTCGCCGCCCAGGCCCCAGGAGCCGGAGCCCATCAGGCACCAGTTGCCGACGCCCTCGGAGGTGTTGTCGGTGTCGTAGAGGTCCGGCCAGCCGAACAACAGGTGTCCGAGTTCGTGGGCGGAGACGCCGAGCCGGGCATCCTCGGGAATCGTCAGGTAGGCGTAGACCTTCGTCCCGTCCACCGAGCGTTCGGACGGGAGCACCCACTTGTGCGACCAGATGTCGGCGGCGGCACCGGTCTCCTCCGCGCCCCGTCCGGCGTGCACGACGATGAACGCGTCGACATAGCCGTTGCCATCGTTGTCGTAGGGCCCGAAGTCGAGGTGCGGGTTCGCGGCGGTGAGGGCGTCGTTGGCGAGGGTCCGCGCGTTGGGGGTGGCGGCTTGGACGCCGTTGTCCGCCCCGGCGTAGGCAGCGACCGTCTGTGGCATCCGGTACGGACCGACCACCTCGCCCTGGATGTCGATCCGGCCGCCCGAGACGTCGGCGAAGTACTCCTTGACGCTGCCGTGGGGCAGCACGCCGGTGGAGAAGAACAGGTTCTCGAACCGGTCGGCGGCGCCGGCGGCCATCGCCTTGTCGCTGAAGTCGACCAGGACGACCGCGACCCTGACCGCACCGGTCAGCGGTGCGCGCTCAAGGGCCGCCCGCTGGGCGACCGCGGCGGTGGTGCCCACCGGGTAGTAAGTGCCGGGAAAGATCAGCCCGTCGTTGAGGCCGACATGATCGGTGCCGGCGAGCGTGAGGTTGCGGCCCACCAGGGCGCTGGCGCGGCCGCGCAGCCGCTCGAACTGGTCGACCAGCTTCTCCTTCAGGTCCGGGGCAGGGGCGACCACGCAGAGGTCGTCGGTGTGGTGTGCCCTGACGCTCAGGGCCAGCTGAATCGGTGTTGACATGTGTCCCCCTCAGGTGGCTCGGTGCCGCGGGCGGTCGCCCGAGTGAGCCCACTGCCGGGCGCGCCCGTCCTGCAGAACAGGAGTTCCCCGCACCGGCTCCTGATACCTGGGCGGCCCGGCCGCCGCCGGTCGATCCTGCGAACTGTCCCCCTTCCGGGTGACAGAATCGTTGACTCTCCCCCGGCCAGCGCCGAAGATGAGGCGTGGGCCGGCGAACGGCCCAGCGAGGCCCTCAAGGGCGCGGCCAGCGCTGGCCGGCCGCGTTCCCACCCCGGCCACCCGGCGTGGCCACACACATGCAGCACGGGGGGATCCATGCGCCCAGTTCTTCGCACCACCGTCGTCCTGCTCTCGGCAGGAGCGCTGCTCGTCACGCCCGGCATCGCGTCCGCGGCCCCGTCCGAACCCGAACCTGTGGTGATGTCGACAGCGGTCGTCGCCCCGTTCAACCTCGAACTCTTCCGCGGCAAGGTCTACGTCGCGGACGGGTTCGCCAACCAGGTCGGACGCCTCAAGCCGGACGGCTCGATGGCCCCCGTCGTCACCGACGCCCCCGGCACCGCGGGCGTCGCTCACTCGAAGAACGGGAAGTATCTCGCCTACACGGTCACCGAGGGCGGCCCGCCCGAGGGCATCACGACGAGCGGCCTGCGGATCACGGGGCCGCGCGGCCCGGTCCGCTTTGTCAACACCCTCAGGTACGAGACGAAGCGGAACCCCGACGCGAAGTACAGCTACGGCCCGATGTCGGACGACGCCTGCGTCGTCGCCGCGCTCGGCCCCCAGTACCAGGGGCTGGTGGACTCCCATGCCTACTCCGTCACGGCGTACGGGAACTCCTGGCTGGTCGCGGACGCCGGCGCCAACGCCATCCTGAAGATCGACAACCGTGGCCGGATCCGGACGCTGGCCACCCTTCCGCCGCAGCCCTACGTGATCACGGCTGAGGCGGCGGCCGCGCTGGAACTGCCGGACTGCGTGGTCGGCGTCACCTACCGGTTCGAAGCCGTTCCCACCGATGTCGAGGTCGGGAAGGACGGTTATCTCTACGTCACGACCCTGCCCGGCGGACCCGAGACGATCGCCCTTGGCGCGCGCGGCAAGCTGTGGCGGGTCCACCCCCGCACGGGCAGGGTGAGGCTGGTGGCCAAGGGCTTCGCCGGTGCGACGAACCTCGCCATCGGCCAGAAGGGCGAGATCTACGTGGCGGAGTACTTCGCCGGCAAGATCTCCGTGGTCCGCAACGGCAGGGTCAGGCCGTTCCTGGACCTGCACAACGTGGTCGCGCTCGAGGCAGGAAAGCGCGGTGAGCTCTGGGCGGGCACCACGATCAACCTCGACCCGACGCTGCCGCCGGTGCCGGGAACGATCGTCAAGATCGCCAAGGGGAAGTGGTCGAAGGCCGGCCTCCTCAGGCGCTGAGGACGGCAGGGCTCCGGGACCCCGTCTGGGTCCGGGAGGCCTGGCCAGCGGCTACCCGGTGACCGCCGGCTCAGCCTCCACAGCGGCGGGCGCCCGTCCGCCGGCCGGCAGCCGCCACACCACCACCGCCACCACCGTGAGCGTCAGCGCCATCAGCAGTCCGACCGGTACGGCCACCAGCCGGTTCCCGCCGATGATCAGGAAGGCGAACAGCCCGACCGTGGCGTTGAACAGCCCGTGCAGCATCGCTGGGGCGAGCACCGACCCGGTGCGGTCGCGCGTCCAGGTGAGGACGAAGGAGAAGGGAACCGTCCAGGTCACCATGACGAGGATCCCCCACCCCCAGTCCACCCCGTAGTTGTGGCCGAGCACGATGATCGGCGCGTGCCACAGGCCCCACAGGACGCCGGTCAGCGCGGTGGCGCGGACCCGTCCGAGCGGTCGCAGCAGGTCGGCGAGCACGCCGCGCCAGCCGTACTCCTCGCCGAAGGCGAACAGTGCGTTGATCGTGAGGCCGGCGAGGGTGCCCTGGACCAGGGTGATCGCCACGAGCGCCGCGATCCCCGGGACGGCCGCGGCGGGGATCGCCGGGTTGATCTGCTGGATCTGCTGGAGGAGTTCGGCGTCGCTGGCGATCAGGCGTCCCGCCCCGGGGATGCCCACGACTCCGGCCAGCCAGGCGATCGTGACGCTCACCACCAGGACGGCGACCAGCGCCAGCACCGCCACCAGTGCGTTGCGCCCGAGCGTGCGCCAGAACCTGCTGCGCAGCGCGCGCCACTCGGCGCCGATCAGCATCGGGCGGTTTGCCACCCGCTCGACGATGAGCGCGGCGACCAGCGGCAGTGGCATGTAGACCACAGCCGTCAGGGCCATTCCGATCACGGCGCCGGCCTCGCCCAGTGTCTGCGCACCGACGATCAGCAGTGCCACCACCACGGCCCCGCCGAACGCGATCCCGTAGAAGAGCCCTACCCTGCGCCACTCAACAGCCACGGCGCCCTCAGCCATTGTTCCTCCTCAAGTCCGCATCCAGTTCAGCCCTGCGACCGGCTCGCGCCAGCCCCAGCAACACTCCTCCGACCGCGGCCAGCGAGCTGCCGACCAACGCGGGCCCGGTGAGCGCACCGAGCCGCCGCGCGTCGCTGCGCAGCACCGTGACGGTCGCCCCGATGGTGCCCGCCATGGTCGCGCCCGCCAGCAGACCGGCCCGCGCCGGGGCCGGACGCGACGAGCG
>JAEYNS010000127.1 GCA_023412435.1 Actinomycetes bacterium
GCCCTGGCCAGGGAGCCTGCCCGACCCGCTGCCCGCCACCGTCTTCCCCGATCGCAGACCGGTCGAGGTGGTCGACGCCGACGGTGTCAGGGTGGGGGTCGACGACCGGCTGCTGCTGACCGGGACACCCACGGTGCTGACCGTCGGAGCAGCGCGGCTGCGGCTGGCGGGCTGGGCGGGGCCGTGGCCGGTGGCCGATCGCGGCTGGGATCCCGAGCGGAGAAGGAAGGGCTGCCGGTTCCAGGTCGCCGACGACACCGGTGGGGCCTGGCTGCTGGTGCTGGACGACGACGGCTGGTGGGCCGAGGGGAGGTACGACTGATGGCCTACAACAACCCACCGGTGCCGTGGTCGCAGATCGAGGGGACGCTGTCGGGCCGCAAGCCGGGGGGCGAGGGCGACGCCCCGTTCTCCTGGAAGCGGGGCCCGTACCGGCCGCCGCCGATCCAGCGGCCCGCGGACGCCGTCCCGTACGCCGAACTGCACGCCCATTCGTCCTTCTCCTTCCTCGACGGCGCCTCTGGGCCCGCAGAACTGGTGGAGGAGGCCGAGCGGCTCGGCCTGCACGGGCTGGCGCTGACAGACCATGACGGGCTGTACGGCATCGTCAGGTTCGCCGAGGCTGCCGAGTCCACCTCGGTGAAGACGGTCTTCGGCGCCGAGCTGTCCCTCGACCTGCCGTCCCCACAGGCCGGCAACCCCGACCCGGTCGGCACCCACCTGCTGGTGCTCGCCGCGGGTGAGGAGGGCTACCACCGGCTGGCGGGTGCGCTCACCCACTCCCAGCTCGCCGGACGCGAGAAGGGCCGTCCGGTCTACCACCTGGACGAGCTGACCGAGCAGGCAGGGGGCCACTGGGTCGTGCTGACCGGCTGCCGCAAGGGGGCGGTCCGGCAGGCGCTGCTCGCCTCGGGACCCGAGGCGGCGGCCCGTGAACTCGCCGACCTCACCGAGCGGTTCGGCAGGGTGTTCGTCGAACTGACCGACCACGGCCACCCGCTGGACTCCGCCCACAACGACGCCCTGGCAGCGATCGCCGCCAGGGCGGGGGCGGGGGTGGTCGCCACCGGCAACGTCCACTACGCCAGCCCCGGCAGGCACCAGCTGGCGCAGGCGGTGGCCGCGATCCGGGCCAACCGCAGCATGGACGACCTGGACGGCTGGCTGCCGGCCGCAGGAACCGCCTTCCTGCGCTCGGGTGCCGAGATGCTGGCACGGTTCGGCCGCTACCCGGGAGCGGTGGAGCGGACGGTGGAGTTGGCCGACCAGCTGGCCTTCCCGCTGCGCCGGGCCAAGCCCGCCCTGCCCAAGCAGGAGGTCCCGCCCGGGCACACCCCGATGTCGTGGCTGCGCCACCTGGTCTGGCAGGGTGCCGCCACCAAGTACCCCGACCTCGACGAGGCGGCCCGGCAGCGCATCGAGCATGAGCTCGACGTCATCGAGGCCAAGGACTTCCCCGGCTACTTCCTGATCGTCCACGACATCGTCGCCGAGGCGCGCCGCCGCGGCATCCTGTGCCAGGGACGCGGGTCGGCGGCGAACTCGGCGGTCTGCTACCTGCTCCACATCACCGCGGTGGACGCAATCTTCTACGGCCTGCCGTTCGAACGCTTCCTCTCCTCGTTGCGCGAGGAGGAGCCGGACATCGACGTCGACTTCGATTCCGATCGGCGCGAGGAGATCATCCAGTGGGTGTTCGACCGGTACGGCCGCGAACGGGCCGCCCAGGTCTGCAATGTCATCCAGTACCGGCCGAAGAACGCCGTCCGCGACATCGCCAAGGCGCTCGGCTACGGCCCCGGCCAGCAGGACGCCTTCTCCCGCCAGGTGGAACGCTGGGGCGGGCCGGTCACCTCCGACGCCGACAACGACATCCCGCCCGCGGTCGCCGAACTGGCCACCAGCCTGCTCAAGGCGCCGCGTCACCTCGGGATCCACTCCGGCGGCATGGTGCTCACCGAGCGCCCGGTCGGCGAGGTGGTGCCGATCGAGCACGCCCGGATGGCCGACCGGACGGTGATCCAGTGGGACAAGGACGACGCTGCCTGGATGGGGCTGGTGAAGTTCGACCTGCTGGGGCTCGGCATGCTGGCCGCCCTGCAGTACTGCTTCGACCTGGTTCGCGGCGCCACGGGCGAGGAGTGGGAGCTGGCCACCCTGCCGAAGGAGGAGAAGGCCGTCTACGACATGCTGTGCCGGGCCGACTCGATCGGGGTGTTCCAGGTCGAGTCGCGAGCCCAGATCGGCCTGCTGCCCCGGCTGCAGCCCCGTCGGTTCTACGACCTCGTAGTGCAGATCGCGCTGATCCGTCCCGGACCGATCCAGGGCGGCGCCGTCCACCCGTTCGTCCGCCGCAAGCTGGGCAGGGAGCCCGTCACCTACCTGCACCCCAAGCTTGAACCCGTCCTGAAGCGAACGCTGGGGGTGCCGGTGTTCCAGGAGCAACTGATGCAGATGGCGATGGCGGTCGGCGAGTGCTCGGGGGAGGACGCCGACCTGCTGCGCCGGGCGATGGGTTCCAAGCGCGGCCTCGAGCGGATTGAGGCGGTCAGGGAGCGGCTCTACGAGGGGATGGAGCGCAACGGCCTGGTGGGGGAGGCCGCCGACACGATCTACCGGCAGATCCAGGCCTTCGCCAACTTTGGCTTCGCCGAGTCGCACTCGCTGAGCTTCGCGCTGCTGGTGTATGCCAGCTCCTGGATCAAATTGCACTACCCTGCGGCCTTCCTTGCCGGCCTGCTGCGGGCCCAGCCGATGGGCTTCTACTCGCCCGAGACCCTGACCGCCGACGCCCGCCGGCACGGGGTCGAGGTACTGCGGCCAGACCTGGACCGCTCGGGGGAGGACGCCGGTCTGGAGCCGTTGGGTGAGGCCGCTGCGGCTACCGGTCTCGACGCCTGCCTCAGCCGCCACCAGCCCCCGGTCGGCGGGTTCGTCCCGTCCGCACCGGACGAGGGAGCTGCCCACCGCAGGGACGCAGGTTTTGCGGTGCGGCTGGGACTGGCCGGGGTCCGGGGGATCGGCACCGCGGTGGCAACCCGGATCGTGGCGGAACGGGCGGCGGGCGGCCGGTACGCCTCGATGGAGGACCTCGCCCGCAGGGCCGGGCTCACCGAGGCGCAGCTGTCCGCGCTGGCCACCGCCGGGGCCTTCGAGTGCCTGGGGCTGAGCAGGCGCCAGGCGCTGTGGCGGGCGGGGACGGCGGCACTCGACCAGGCCGACAGCCTGCCGGGGACGGTGTCGGCGCTGCAGCCGCCGCTGTTCAGCGAGCCGAGCGCCTTCGAGGTGCTCGCCGACGACCTGTGGTCGACGGGGGTCTCCACGGCAGACCACGTCATCAGCCACGTCAGGGAGCGGCTCACCAGGCGCGGGGTGCTGACCTCCGCGCAATTGCGCACCGCGGAACCGTCGCGCAGGGTCGAGGCGGCGGGGCTGGTCACCCACCGGCAGCGGCCGGCCACCGCCTCGGGCATCACCTTCGTCAACCTCGAGGACGAGTTCGGACTGGTGAACGTGATCTGCTCTCCCGGGGTCTGGCAGCGCTACCGCAGGGTGGCGAGGGAGTCGTCGGCACTGATCGTGCGGGGCATCCTCGAGCGTTCCCCCGAAGGGGTCACCAACCTGCTCGCCGACCGGCTGGAACCCCTGCCGATCGGGCTCAGGCACAGCGCACGCGACTTCCGCTGAGCCGGGAGACGGTCACTCGCAGGCCAGGCCGTCCCCGTCCCCGTCGCCGTTGTTCCCGGTCCGGTGAGCGAACCAGGAGTAGATCTCGGCCTCGGCCGGGTCGTCACGGGAGAACGGGCCGGTCGGGTGGCCGACGGTGTTCTTCTTCAGCTTCCCGCAGGACGGGTACTGCTCCCACCAGTTGCCCGCCGGCGCCGCCGCCGGCACGATGCCCGTCCGGCAGGAACTGGTCACCACCGACCCGTCCGCGGCTGTCGTGGCGACCTGCGCGGCGTGGTAGGCGGCCTCCCGCGGGTGGGCGGGGTACCCGTCGGTCGAGTCGTACCGCGCGATCGCGTGCCCCGCTTCCAGCTGCAGCATCCCCAGGTCGGTGCCGGCCGCCGTGATGACGTAGCGCACCAGCCTGCCGTGCCGATCTCGGTCGTTCTCGCCCTGCGGCAGCTCCACAGTCACCGGGTCGCCGTTGCGCAGCACCCGTCCGATCTCGGCCGACGCCTCGTCGTGGCCGCACTCGCCGCGTTCAGGGGTGTCGATGCCGATGATCCGGACGGTGCCCGCGCTCGTCCTGATCGTGTCCCCGTCCACCACCGACAAGAAGGTGGTGGTCTGGGTGAGGCTCTCCGCGGCTCTCTCGGAGGCGGTCGGCGGCGTGGACGGCCCGGTGCAGCCCGCGAGCAGGACGACCAGCAACGCCGCCACCGCCCCCGGCCCGTCGAACCTCACGATGGCACCGTATCGAGGCCTGCCGCCGGCCACCGGCATTGCCGGGAATCCGGGTGTCCGGCGTCCGCCTGCTGCAAGGATGGGCCCGACACGTGGACCGGAGGGACGAGGTGGCGGGGATAGCTGTGGCGGGCAACGCCCTGGTCGACCACTACAAGCGGATCGGGACCTATCCCGCCGCGTCCGCGCTCACCACCATCCACTCGGTGGAGACCGCCCCCGGCGGGTTGCTCTGCAATTGCGCGATCGACCTCGCCCGGCTGGATCCCGGTCTCAGGATCCCGGTGGTGGGGGTGGTCGGCGACGACGAAGCCGGGGACTTCCTCGCCCGGCGGCTCGGCAGCTATCCGGGCATCGACACCGGCCAGCTCCACCGGGCGGGCCGCACCTCGTTCACCGACGTGATGGAGGACGCGACGGCCGCGACCCGCACGTTCTTCCACTACCGGGGCGCGAACGCCCTGTTGTGCCCCGACCACTTCGACTTCGCCCGGCTGGACGCCGACCTGCTGCACATCGGCTACGCCTTGCTGCTGGATGCCCTGGACGCGCCGGACCCCCGCTACGGCACCGGGCTGGCAAGGGTGCTCGCCACGGCGAAGCAGCACGGTCTGCGCACGTCCATCGACGTCGTCAGCGAGCAGTCCGACCGGTTCCGGCGGATAGTGCCCGCGGCGCTGCGCCACACCGACTTCTGCATCGTCAACGAGGTCGAGGCGTGCCGGACGACGGGGGTCGAGCTCGTGGACCCGGTCGAGCCGGACCTCGACGCCTTGCGCCGCGCGGCGGCCGCACTGCTCGACCTGGGAGTGTCCACCTGGGCGGTGATCCACTGGGCCAAAGGAGCGGTGGGACTGGCGAGCTCGGGGGAGTGGGTGGTCCGGCCCGCCCTCGTCCTCGATCCCGACCGGATCGTGACCACCACCGGGGCAGGCGACGCCTTCGCGGCGGGCGTGGTCTACACGGCCTGGGAGGGCGGCAGCCTCGCCGCGGCGATCGAGACCGGGATCGGCGCGGCCGCCAGTTCCCTGCTCGTCGGGAACGCCACCGACGGGGTCCCGGACGTGACCGAGGCCAGAGCGCGCTACCGGTCATGGCCGCGCCGCCCCGGTCCGGCGGCCGGCGCGGTCGAGCCGGGACGCTAGCGCAACCGGATCCGGTTGGTGCCCGCGCGCAGCGAGGTCAGCGGGCCCGGCGGGTAGGTCAGACCGGCGTCCTTCCGCTCGCCGGCGAGGTCGAGGTCGAGCCCGACCGGGGAGCCGTCCGGCTCCTCGAAGTGGGCGCCGCACAACCGCACCGGAGGCAGGTCGCAGGCCTGGGCCGGCGCTGCCCGGAGGTCGTCGAAGCCGGCCGGAAGGTCGACCTCGAGCCACACGGTGTCCCCGTCGGGCACGACGCGGGCCGTGGCACCGCCCTCCAGCGTGCGGGCGTCCTGCTCCCCGGCGAACGGCATGGCGCCGGCGGCGTAGGCGTTGCCCTGCAGGTAGACCGGCTGCTCGACGCTCAGGAAGCGGGCGTGGTCACCCGGTGGCCGGTTCGACAGCTCACGGCGGTACTCCTCACCGCCTGCCGGATGACCGTCGTAGACAGCGGTCCCCAGGCCTGTGGTGGCCACCCCTGTCGGATTGACCCGGTAGCCGGGCCGCTCGGAGCCGAGGAAGAGGTTGTGCAGGAACCGGTCGTCGCCGGCCTGGATCACGCCGTAGCCGGCCACCTGGGTGCTGTGCGGCCGGTGGTAGGGGGTAGCCCTGTCCAGCACGGACTCGACCCGGAGCAGGCCGGTGACCAGGTTGTTCACGTAGGCCCCGCCCTGGCTGAAGATCTCGAGCGAGGCGGGCGCGGTGAACACGTTGTGGTCGACGAGGTAGGGCCCGTGGCTGACCTCCACGAACAGGTCGCGGCTGTTGGCGTAGTTCACGTTGCGGGTGTACCGGGTGCCCTGCGCCTGCCAGTCGAGCCAGGTGCCGAGCGAGCAGTCGTGGATCAGGTTGCCGCGGATCACCACGTCGATCGCGGCGTGCAGCTTGATGCCGGCAATCTCGTAGCCGTAGTACTCACGCTTGAGCGCGATGTTGAAGATGTGGTTGTCCTCGATCGTCGAGAACACGCAGCCGAGGTGTCCCACGATCGCGTTCTGGCCGCAGTCGTGAATGGTGTTGCGGCGCACCACGTGGCCGCCGATGTGCTCGGCGTCCCACCCGATCTGCCGGGCGCTGAACACCGACTCGAGCTGGTACTGGTAGCCCGGCTTGTCGCCACGCTCGGCGGAGTAGTTCTGGCCGGTGGAGGCCTCCTTGCCCAGCGAGACCGCCGAGCACTTCGCGTCGTGGATGTCGTTGTCCTCGATGATCCACCCCTTCGCCCAGTTGGGGCCGATCAGGCCGGGCTGGTCGGCGGTGGGCGGCGTCCACGGGCAGGCGGCGTGGGCCAACTCGAAGCCGCGGACCGTGATGTAGTCGAGGTGGTGCCGGGTCGGGTAGAAGACCGAGCGCCGGACGTTGATCTCGACCAGTTCTGCGTTGGGGTCGGCGTCCTGGAAGTTCGCCCAGATGGTGGTGGTCGCGTCGCCGACCTCCGCGTACCACAGGTAACGGGTCTGGTCGGGGTCGTGGACGGCGACCGGGAGGTCGGTCCAGTCGTCGAGCAGCTCGTGGCGCACCGGCGGATCGGACAGGGACGCGCGGTCGTCCGCCTCGTAGAAGCTCCGCCCGTTGAGGTAGACCTCGCCCAGGTGGCGGGAGTGCGGGGACCGCGGCCTGGCCAGCCAGTCGCCGAAGACTTCCTCGGCGTAGGGGTTGAAGTCGCCGAACATCGAGTTGGGCAGCTCGGCCCGCCACACCGCGCCCTCTTCGCGCACCCAGCCGGTGACCCGTTCGGAGCCCTTGATGACCACGTGCTCACCCTCGGCGGCGCGGTACGTGATCCGTTCCCGTTCGCTGCGCCCACCGCGTGCCGGCTTGACCCACTCCCGGTACTCCCCGGCGTGGACCACCACGGTGTCGCCGGGCATCGCGAGCGCGGCCGCGCGGCTGATCGTCCGCAACGGCTCCTGCTCTGTGCCGGATGCCCGGTCCGAGCCGGAGGTGGCGACGTGCAGGTAGGTCATGGCGTGATCCCTTCGGTGGCGGCGGTCTCGTCAGTGCCGGGGCCGGATCCGTGTCCAGCTCGCCGGAGGCAGCCGCACCGGTTCGGTGCCGGCCACCAGGAGCGTTGCGGGCGTGACCCGATCGGGGTGGTCGGCGTTGTTGGTGGCGTGGAGGTCGTCACCGGCCAACGTGATCACCTCGAGTTCCTCGGCTGTGGTCTCGAAGTGTACGGACAGGTCGACAGCGGTATCGGGGTCGCGGTTGACGACCAGCAGGGTGGGCTGCCCCGCCACGGTCCCTGCCACCGCGTGCAGGCCGGGCACCGTTCCGTAGGAGTTGGTGTCGATCACCGGCGCGTCCAAATCCAGCGGCAACAGCGCTCCGCCGGCCAGGTGGGAGCTCAGCGCAAACGGGTGGAACGTCGTCTGCCGCCAGACCGGGCCGCCCGGCACCGTCATGATCGGGGCGATCGCGTTGACCAGCTGGGCGAGGCACGCGATGGTGACGCGTTCGGCGTGCGAGATCAGCGAGATCAGGAGGGAACCCGCCGCCACGGCGTCGGCGAGGGTGTACTCCTCCTCGAGCAGCCGCGGTGCGAACGGCCAGCTGCCGACGCCTGTGATCGTGTCACGGGCCTGGTGCCGACGCATGTTCCAGACGTTCCACTCGTCGAAGGCCAGGTCGATCCGCTTGTCGGTGCCCAGTTCGGCGCCCACCTCGTCAGCGATCGTCAGCGCCGCCTCGATGTAGCGGTCCATCCCGATCCCGCTGGCCAGATAGGACCGCAG
>JAEYNS010000152.1 GCA_023412435.1 Actinomycetes bacterium
TGATCAGCTGGCCCACCACGATGTCGCTGGCCCGCAGCCTCTCCTGGGTGACGTCGTTGACGATCGGGACGCCCTCGGCCCAGATGGTCTTCTCCAGAGTCTCCCGACGGACGTCCGCGGTGGGCCACGGGCCCATGTCGGCCAGCAGCACCACGGCCGGGATCGCCAGCACGCCGAGGCCACCGGCCAGCCCGCTGCCGATCAGCGCGCGGCGGCTCAACCCTGCCTGCCGGGCTCCGATCGCCCACTTCTCGGCCGCCTCCTCCCTGGCGTCCTGCGGCGACCCTGCGGGGTGGCGCTCCTCGATGACCTCCTCGTCGCCCATCAGCAGCCGCGCCCAGTGCACGAGGGCGACACCGATGGCGAGCACGGCGAGTCCGGAGGTGACCCCGAGCAGGACGTGCTGGGCCTTCAGGACGGCGCCCATCAGGTTGAGCGTGACGTCGGTAGGGACGGCGAAGTAGACCACGACGAAGGCGATCGCCAGGACCGGGACGGAGGCGAGGATCGCGACCACCTGGCGGTAGGCGCGCTGCGCCGCGCGCTCGTCGACGTCGGTGAACCGCTCGGCCTCGACCAGCCCGGGATCGGGAACCGGGTGGTCGAGGTTCGGGTCGTGCCGGGTGTCCAGGGTCATCGCCGGGCCGCCTTCTTGGTGATCCACATCGCGAACAGCACCAGGCCGCCGATCCCGGCCACCCACGCCCAGAACCCCTCCGAGACCGGACCGAGCCCACCGAGGGTGAGGCCGGCCGAGGGTTGGGCGTGCACCTGGTCGAGGTAGGCGATCATCGCGCGGACGTCCTTGTCGGGGATGGCACCCTCGGCGAACACCGGCATCTCGCCGGGCCCGGTGCGCATCGCCTCGTGGATGTCGATCGGGTTGGCCTCGATCAGCGGAGGCGCCACCTTGCCGTTGGGCAGGGCGCCGCCGGAGCCCTGGAAGTTGTGGCACGCCGAGCAGTTGGTGCGGAACAGGTCGCCGCCGATGGCGATCGCCTCGGCGTCCAACCCGCTCGGGTCGTACTGGCTCTCGTCGGGGATCGCCGGACCGTCACCGAGGGTGGCCACGTACAGCGCGATCGAGGCGATCTCCTCCGGCGTGAAGGTGTTCTGCTTCGGCGGCGCCTGGACCAGCAGGTTGGCCATCGGCATCCGGCCGGTGCGCATCTGGAAGTCGACGGCCGCGGCGCCGACCCCGACCAGGGACGGCACGCCCTCCTCGGCGAGGCCCTCGCCGTTGAGGCCGTGGCAGGACGCGCAGGCCACCGCGAACAGCTCCTGACCACGGGCCACCGTCTCCTCAGGGGTCGGTGCGGCGACCGAGGTGGCTGGTGAGACGACCGCGTACAAGCCGCCCGTAATGAGCAGGGCGCACGCCACCAGCAGCAGGCGCGCCCCCTTCTGGTGCCTCCTCGATGAGAATCGCATCGGTTCCGCTTCCTCCCCAGGGGTTCGTTGGGCGCCTCAGCGCAGCAGGTAGATCACACCGAACAGGACAACCCAGATGGCGTCCACGAAGTGCCAGTAGTAAGAGGTCACGATTGCATGGACCGCCTGTTCATGCGTGAACCGGCGGGCCAGAACAGTGCGGCCGAGCATAAGCAGAAATGCCACCAGGCCCCCGATCACGTGGAGACCGTGAAAACCGGTCGCCAGGAAGAATGCGGAGGTGTACGCATTTGTGCTCGGGGTGAATCCCTCGCCGACCAGGGTGGCGTATTCGTAAGCCTGGCCGCCGATGAAGATGGCGCCCATCACGAAGGTGAGGGTGTACCACTCGCGCAGGCCCCAGCCGCCGACCTTCAGCAGCGAGCCGGTGCGCGACACCCGTCCCACCTCGGCCTGGTGGACGCCCAGCTGGCAGGTCACCGAGCTGAGCAGCAGGATCACCGTGTTGATGGTGGCGAACCACGGGAACGTGATGCCGAACCAGTCGTTGTCAAGGTGTGCCGCCCCCCACTCCCACATCGGGGTGGTGCCCGTCCCTGCGGCTGCGGCGTTGGTGATCTCCCGCAACGAGAAGTAGGCGGCGAACAGCGCGGCGAAGAACATCAGCTCACTGGCGAGCCACACGATGACGCCCACTGCGAGGGCGTCGGGCCGGCCCTTGGTGCCGGACAGCCGGGTGGACGCGATGGGATGCACAGCGCCCGGGGATGCCAGGGCGGCTGCTCCGCTCGAGGGTGCCGTTGCCATTGGCCCAGTATGGCCGGTCGCTCGGCGTTCCTGCATCACCGTGGCATAAGCAAGCCTCGCCATAGGTGGCAATAATGGGGCCATGGGCAGTGTGGGGTGGGTTCTGTTACATGCGGATCCGCAGAACCAGCCGCCCCCGCTCACCTGGGTGACATTGCTCACGGAATGGAAATGGGACTGGCTGTTCGTCGTCCCCGCGGCCCTCGGGCTCGGACTCTACCTGTGGGGGGTCTTCCGGCTGCGGGCGGCGGGGGTGGCCTGGCCGCTGTCGCGCACCCTGGCGTGGTGCGTCGGCGGGATCGGCACCGCCACGATCGCCGGGATGAGCGCGCTCGGCGCCTACGACACCGTGTTGTTCAGCGTCCACATGGTGCAGCACATGATCCTCATGATGATCACCCCGGTCTTCCTCGCCGTCGGGGCGCCGATCACGCTGCTGCTGCGCAACCTGGGCCGTACCGGACGACGCCGGGTGAGCCGGGTGATCCACTCCCTGCCCGCGCGGGTGCTGTTCTTCCCGCCGCTGGCGACCGGCCTGATGATCATCATGCCGTTCACCCTCTACATGACCGACCTCTACCGGTTCACCCTCGACAACGACCTGGCCCACGACCTGCTGCACGTGGTGATGATCACCATCGGCTGCCTCTTCTTCTGGCCACTGGTGGGCAACGACCCGATGCCGAACCGGCCTGCCTACCCGATCCGCATCCTGCTGTTCTTCCTGACGATGCCGTTCACCTCCTTCCTGGGGGTGACGATCATGGGGTCGGCCCGGTTGATCGCCGAGGACTGGTACCTGGCCTTCGAGCGCGCGTGGCCGCCCAGCCCCATCGACGACCAGTACATCGCCGGGGCGATCATGTGGGCCACCGGCGACCTCACGATGGGCGTGATCATGGGGGTGCTGTTCGCCCAATGGCTGCGGGAGTCGCGCAAGGAGGCGGCCCGGATTGACCGGCAGCTCGACCGTGAGGAGCGGCTGGCCACCCTCCGGGCGGCGCGGTCGGTGGAGCCGAACGGAACCGGTTACCATGACGACCAGCCGAACCGCGCCCCAGACGAGGAAGACCGATGAGCGACCAGACCAAGACCGCGAACGTCCTGCTGTACTCGGACGACCGCACGGTGCGTGAACAGGTCCGGCTCGCGCTCGGCAGCAGGCTCGCCGCCGACCTGCCCGAGATCGAGGTCAGGGAGGTCGCCACCCAGCCGGCAGTGCTGTGGGCGATGGACGCCGGCGACATCGACCTGGTCATCCTCGACGCCGAGGCGGTCCCGGCCGGCGGCATGGGCCTCGCCCACCAACTCAAGGACGAGATCCCCGACTGCCCGCCGGTGCTGCTGCTGGTGGCTCGGGTGGCGGACGCCTGGCTGGCCACCTGGTCGCGTGCCGAGGCCGTGAGCTCCTACCCGATCGATCCGGTCCGGCTTCCCGCCGCGGCTGCCGAGCTACTGCGCTCGCGGTTGGCCGCGAAGGCCGAGTAGTGGGCCAGACCTGGCCCGATGTCCTGACCGGCCTGATCGCCGGGCGGGACCTGGACGCCGCCACCGCCCGCTGGGCGATGGACCAGATCCTGGCCGGGGAGGCGACGCCGGTGCAGATCGCCGGTTTCGCGGTGGCCCTGCGCGCCAAGGGCGAGACCGTGGACGAGCTCTCCGGGCTGGCCCAGGCGATGCTCGACAGGGCGACCGCCGTCGACCTGCCGCGGGATGCTGTCGATGTGGTCGGTTCGGGCGGGGACCGGGCCAACACCGTCAACGTCTCCACCATGGCGGCCCTCGTCACCGCGGCCGCCGGGGTGCCGGTGGTCAAGCACGGCAACCGGGCGGCCTCCTCGGCCTGCGGCACCGCCGACTGCCTCGAGGAGCTCGGGGTCGCCCTCACCGTGCCGCCGCCGATGCAGCCCGACGTGCTCGCCAGGGTGGGCATCGTCTTCCTGTTCGCGCCGCTCTACCACCCGTCGCTGCGGCACGCGGGCTCGGCGCGCAAGGAGCTGGGCGTCCAGACCGCCTTCAACTTCCTGGGGCCGCTGGCCAACCCGGCCAGACCGCAGGCCCAGGCCGTCGGGGTGGCCAACCCCGATCTCGCGCCGCGGGTCGCGGGCGTGATCGCCGCCAGGGGGCACCGCGGACTGGCCTTCCACGGCGGTGACGGGCTGGACGAACTCACTACCACCACGCGGTCGCGGGTCTGGGTGATCGGCGACCGGCAGGTCACCCAGACCGAGCTCGACCCGGCTGAGCTGGGCCTGGCCAGGGCGCACCCGGAGGAGTTGGTCGGCGGCGACCCCGCGCACAACGCGCAGGTGGTGCGTGACGTGCTCGGCGGCGCCCAGGGCCCGATCCGCGACATCGTGCTGCTGAACGCCGCCGCCGCGATGCTGGCCCA
>JAEYNS010000178.1 GCA_023412435.1 Actinomycetes bacterium
CGACGACCTGCTCGCCGATGCCGACCGGGTTCTGGGTGATCGCGCCGGCCATCAGGCCGTTGTTGATCGCGTCGATCTGGGCCTGGCCGGAGTCGAAGCCGACGACCACGAGCTTGCCCTTGGCGCCGGCCTCCTCGACGCCCTTGACGATGCCGATGGCCGAGCCCTCGTTGGAGCCGAAGATGCCGGACAGGTCAGGGTTGGAAGCGATGATCGCCTTGGCGATGTCGGCCGACTTGGCCTGGTCGCCGCCGCCGTACTGAGCCTCGAGCACGGTCACGTCGGGGCAGTTGGCCTTCATGCCCTCGAGGAAGCCGTCGCGACGGTCGACACCGGACTTGGAGACCTGGTCGTGGACGATCAGGCCGACCTTGCCCTTGCCGCCGATCAGCTCGCACATGTGCTTGGCGCCCTCGGCTGCAGCTGCCTTGTTGTCGGTCGAGGCGGTCGACAGCGGGATGTCGGAGTCGACACCGGAGTCGAATGCGATCACCGGGATCTTGGCGTCCTGGAACTGCTTGAGGACCGGCTCGGCGACCTTGCTGTCGAGCGCGGCGAAGCCCAGCGCGGCCGGCTTCTTGGCCAGGGCGTTGGTCAGCATGGTCATCTGGGCCTCGACCTCGGACTCCGATGCGGGGCCCTCGAAGGTGATCTCGACACCGAGCTCGGCAGCCTTGGCATCGGCGCCGGACTTCACGGCCTGCCAGAACTGGTGCTGGAAGCCCTTCGAGACGATCGCGATGTACTGCTTCTCACCGGCGGGCGCCGAGGCGGACCCACCCGGGGTGGCCGGCGTGCTCGAACACGCAGCCAGAGAGACGGCAGCCAGGGCTACGGCCGCTGCCCCTGCATAGATCTTCCGCATTACTTTCTCCTTTGGTTGTGGTGCGGGAGTAACTGGTGGACTGCTCACGGGTCAGGTTGTCTGAACCCGCTTGGTGCGCAGTTGGTCGATGAACACGGTGACGAGGATCACGACGCCGAGGATGACGTTCTGCCACTCCTGGGGGACGGAGATGATCTGCAGGCCGTTGTTGATGACGGCGATGATCATGGCGCCGATGATGGTGCCGACGATGGAACCCTTGCCGCCCGACAGCGAGGTGCCGCCGATCACGACGGCGGCGATCGCCTGCAGCTCGTAGCCCGCGCCGGTGGCCGGCTGGGCGGATCCGAGCCGGGCCGCGATCATGATGCCGCCGAGGGCGGTGAAGACGCCGGCGAGGGAGTAGATGATGATCAGCCACTTCTTGACGTTGATGCCCGACAGCGCGGTGGCCTCCATGTTGGAGCCGATCGAGATGTCGTAGCGGCCGAGGATCGTCTTGGAGAGGATCACGTAGGCGATCAGGCCGGCGACCAGCAGCACCAGTGGTGCGTTCGGGAAGCTGGGGATCAGGTTGCCGGTGGACAGGGCGATGAAGCTGGAGTGCGCCTCGGCGTCGAAGTAGATCGGCGCCTTGTTGGAGACCACGAGGGCCAGGCCCTGGCAGACCAGCATCATCGCCATGGTGGCGATGAACGGCGGGAGGCCGAGGATCGCGACGTTGGTGCCGTTGATGGCACCGATCACTGCGCCCACCAGCAGCGTCAGGAGGATGCCGAGCCAGACCGGCAGGCCCATGGTGACGATGAAGGTGGCCGACATCACCGCGGTCAGCGTCATGCCGGTGCCGACCGAGAGGTCGATGCCGCCGGTGATGATGACGAAGGTGGCGCCGAGGGAGAGGACGCCGATGACGACCCCGGAGAACAGGATGTTCGTGATGTTGGAGTAGGTGGGGAAGACCTGTGGGCTGGCGACCGAGAAGGCGGCGAAGATCAGCACCAGGCCGCCGAGTGCGGCGAGCTGCTGCAGCCGTTGCCGCCAGGCGCTCGACTTCGCGTCGACTGGGCCTGCGGTGGTGGGAGCGGGCGCGGGGGCGCCCGGCGCGGTGGACATCACTGCTGTGCTTCCTCGTCTGTCGGGATGGTGGGTTCGGTGGCGACGTGGGCCGGCGGTGGCTCGTCGTCCGCACGGTGGGTGGCCAGCGCCATGATGGTTTCCTGGGTGGTCCCGGCGGGGAGGGTGCCGGTGACCCGTCCGTCGGCCATCACGACGACGCGGTGCGACATCCGCAGCACCTCGGGCAGTTCGGAGGAGATCATGATGATCGACTTGCCCTCGTCGGCCAGCCGGTTCAGCAGCTGGTAGATCTCCTCCTTGGCCCCGACGTCGATGCCTCGGGTCGGCTCGTCGAAGATCAGGATGTCGCAGTCGCGCACCAGCCAGCGGGCGATGATCGCCTTCTGCTGGTTGCCCCCGGACAGGTACTTCACGAGCTGCTTCACCGAGGGCGTCTTGATCCGCAGCAGTTCCCGCGACTCCTCCGCGGCCTTCACGATCGCCTTGTCGCGGATGAAGCCGAAGCGGGTGAACTTGGACGCGATCGAACTGACCGCAACGTTGTGGGTGACCGGCTGGGCGAGCATCAGCCCGTACCGCTTGCGGTCCTCCGACAGGTAGCCGATGCCGTGCTTCGCCGCCTCGGCGGGATTGCGGATCGTCACCGGCTTGCCGTTGATCGCGATCTCTCCCGCGGTGATCGGGTCGGCGCCGACGATCGCCCGCGCCACCTCGGTGCGGCCCGCACCCATCAGCCCGGCGAAGCCGAGGATCTCGCCCTTGTGCAGGTCGAAGCCGACGTCCTGCAGCAGGGCCTTGGTCGACAGGCCGCGCACCGACATGATCACCGGACGGTCGTCGCGGACGTTCTCGGGGCGGGCGTCGGTGTTGATGGCGCGGCCGACCATCCGGGCGATGACCTCGGGCAGCGAGGTGGTCTCGGTCTGCAGGGTGTCGATGTAGCGCCCGTCCCTGATCACGGTGATCCGGTCGGCGATCCGTTTCAGCTCCGGCATCCGGTGCGAGATGTAGACGACGCCGGTCTCGGGGGTGACGAACCGCCGGATCAGGCCGAACAGCTGCTCGACCTCGGCGTCGTTGAGGGCTGCCGTCGGCTCGTCCATGATCAGCACCTTGGCGTCGAAGGAGAGCGCCTTGGTGATCTCGACCATCTGCTGCTTGGCGACGGTGAGCGAGCCCACCACGGCGTTCGGGTCCAGCGGCAGGCCGAGGGAGTCGAGCAGCTCGCGGGTCCGGGAGACCTGCGTCCCCGGGCGGGTGAAGAGCCTGCCGCTGACCGGCTCACGGCCCAGCCAGATGTTCTCCGCGACGGTCAGGTGCGGGACGAGGTTGAGTTCCTGGTGGATGATCGCCAGGCCCTTCTCCTGCGCCTCGCGCGGGTTGCGCACCTCCAGCGGCTCGCCGTTCAGCCAGAAATCGCCCTCCTCGCGCTCGTAGATGCCGGTGAGCAGCTTCATCAGGGTCGACTTGCCGGCCCCGTTCTCCCCGACCAGGCCGAGCACCTCGCCCTTGCGCAGGTCGAGGCGCATCCCGGAGAGCGCCTTGACGCCGGGGAACGACTTCTCGCAACCCTCGATCTGCAGGAGCAGCCCGGGGTCGTGCGGACGCCGCTCCACGTCGAGTTCGGGCTGGGCGGTCATGCGAGCTCCACCGGGGTGACGCCCTTGCGGAACAGGGCGTTGCCGTAGATCCGGGTCTCGCCGGTGCGGATGATCACCTCGGCCTGCGCTGCCAGGTCGTAGAAGGCGAACCGCTCGACCATCCGCGACTCGGCGCCTTGCAGGTCGGCGGCGGCGATCAGTTCCTGCTGCACCGGCAGCAGGCCGTCGGGGGCTTCCATCAGGTCGAGGGCGGGGCCGTAGGTGTCGGGCACCATGACCGAGCGGATCGCCCGCAGGACGCGGGGGGAACCGATCCCCGGCAGGTCGATGAGGTGCTTTCGTGCCAGTTTCGAAGCGGTGAAGTGCGCGTCGGCGATGACGACGGCATCCCCGTGCCCCATCTCGTCAAGGGCGAGCAGCAGCTGGCCGGTGAGAAGTGGATCCAGATTGAGCAGCACCATTGCCTCCGAACAGAAATCGATTTCTGTATAGTAGGAGCAGCTTGCCGGTTTCGCCAGTCGCGTGATCCGATTGTGATAAATCGGGGCAGCGGCGAGCGAGCCAGGGCGACCTGGGCGCCGGCCTGCCCGCCCTCCCCTTGACAGGGGGGAGAGCGGAACCTACGATCGGTTGAAACGATTCATACGCAAGGAAGCGATATGCCCTCCGTGCTTTCCGGCCCTCGTCCCACCGGGGCGTGGCGGCGATGACCGGCACCGCCTTCGCCGCCGCCGATCTCGGCGCGTCGAGCGGCCGCGTGATCCTCGGAACCCTTGCCGACGGCAGGTTCCATCTCGAAGAGGCGGCGCGCTTCGCCAACGGCCCGCTGCCCGACGGCGACTCGATCCGCTGGGACGCGGAGGCACTGTTCGCCAACATCCGCAACGGCATCAACATCGCGCTGGCCCGCAGCGGTGGCCTCGCCAGCGTCGGAGTCGACACCTGGGGTGTCGACTACGGCCGGCTGGACGCCGCCGGGAGGCTGCTGGAGCCGCCCTTCAACAACCGCGACGCCCGCACGGCCGGCGTCCCCGCCCGGTTCTTCACCGGGTTCCCCGCCGAACGG
>JAEYNS010000232.1 GCA_023412435.1 Actinomycetes bacterium
GTCCACGGCGGCTTCGGGACGGCGCCCAAGTTCCCGCTGCCGGCCGCCATCGACGCGCTGCTGGTGAAGGGGGAGCCCGGCTCGCTGGACGTCGCCCAGCGGTCGCTGGAGCCGATGGCGCGCGGCGGCATCCACGACCAGCTCGGCGGCGGCTTCCACCGCTACAGCGTGGACGCCGGCTGGGTGGTGCCGCATTTCGAGAAGATGCTCTATGACAACGCGCTGCTGCTGGGCACGTACACCCGCGGCTGGCGCCGGGTGCCCGACCACGAACCGGTGACCCGGGCCCTGTTCGAGCGGGTGGTGCGCGGCATCGCCGGCTGGCTGGAGCGCGAACTCGCGTTGCCGGACGGTGGTTTCGCGTCGAGCCTCGACGCCGACAGCCTTGACGTCCGCGGCATGCAGCACGAGGGCATCTACTACGTGTGGAGCCCGGAACTGCTGGCCGACGCCCTCGATCCCGAGGACGCCGAGTGGGCCACGGGGGTCTTCCACGTGACCACCACCGGCACCTTCGAGCACGGCCTGAGCACGCTGCAGCTGCGTGGCCGGCCCGATCCCGAGCGGCTGGCCAGGGTCAGCGAGCGGCTGCTCGCCGTCCGGCAGCAGCGATTCGGGCCGGCCAGGGACGACAAGCTCGTCGCGGCCTGGAACGGCTGGGCGATCGACTCGCTGGTGTGGGCGGCGACGGTGTTCGACGAGCCGACCTGGCTGGCGATGGCCACCAGGGCCGCCGACGCCCTGTGGCGGGCCCACTGGGTGGAGGGAAGGCTGCGCCGCAGCTCGCTCGCCGGTGTGGCAGGGGAGGCCGAAGGGCTGGCCGAGGACTACGGCGCGGTCGCGCAGGGCTTCGCCCGGCTGGGTGGCGCGCTGGGTGAGGCGGTCTGGCTGGAGCGGGCGACGCAGCTCGTGGAGGTGGCCCTTGCCCATTTCGGCGCCGACGACGGCGGTTTCTACGACACCGCCGATGACGCCGAGGAGCTCTACGTCCGGCCGCGGGACGTCTCGGACAACCCGACCCCCTCGGGCACCAGTGCCCTGGTGGCCGCGCTGCGGCTGGTCGGCCTGCTCGCCGACCGGGCCGACCTGGTGGCACGCGCGGACGCAGCCGCTGCCACCGTCCACGGCTTCGTGGCTGCGGCGCCGCGGTTCGCAGGCTCGGCCCTGGTCGACATCGTGGTGGCCGACGAGGCGAGGACGGGGCTCTCCCCGGCCGTGGCGGTGGTGGTCACCGACGAGGGCGACCCGCTGGCCGAGCTCGCCCGCGCGACCTGGCGGATGGCGCCGGTCGGGACGGCGATTGTCACGGGGAAGCCCGGCACGCCGGGGTTCGCCCACCACTTCGACGACCGGCCGGCCGGCGAGGCCGGCCTGGCCTACGTCTGCCGGGGGACGGTCTGCTTCGCCCCTGCCCACGACCTGGCCGACCTGCGGACGGCGCTGTGGAGCCGCGCCTGAGGTTGCCCGGCCAGGCCACCCTGCCGCCGAGGGCTACCCCGGAGCGCTGAGGGCTACCCAGCTGGGTGGCCCTCGATGGGCGACGGTGGCCCTCGATGGGGATGGGCTCAGCGGAGGATGGCCAGCGAGATCGAGGCGAAGTGGCAGGCCGCGGCCGCCACCGTGCAGGCGTGGAAGATCTCGTGGTACCCGAAGACCCGGGGAGACGGGTTCGGCCGGCGGGTGGCGTAGACCGCCGCTCCGGCGGTGTACAGGACGCCGCCGAGCAGCAACAGGATCACGACGGCCGGCCCGCCGGACGCCCAGAAGGCACCCAGCCAGCCCAGTGCCACCCATCCCATCGGCACGTAGAGCGCCACGTCGAGCCAGCGCGGGCGGCCCGGCCAGGCGAAGGTGATGCCCACCCCGGCGATCGCGATGCCCCACACCAGCGACAGCAGCAGGAGCGCCTCACCGCCGTCCAGCAGGGCGATGGTGAGCGGGGTGTAGGTGGCCGCGATGAAGACGAAGATGTTGGAGTGGTCGAGCCGCTGCAGCACCGACAGCACGCGCGGTGTCCAGGTGCCGCGGTGGTAGACCGCGCTGGTGCCGAACAGCACCAGCGAGCCGAGCAGCCAGACCGCCGCCCCGACCCGGTCTGAGACGGCAGGGGTGGCGATGAGCAGCGCGATCCCTGCGATCAGCACCACTGGCGCCATGCCGGCATGGAGCCAGCCGCGGAACGCGGGCTTGGCTGGGGTGAGGTCGGCAGCTGTCATCTCCACCTACTTGACTCGGCGTAACTTACGGTCTCGTGAAGCAGCGTAGGTTACGCGAGCGTAGGTAGCAACTCGGGACGTGCCGGGCCGGGCTCCGTCGGCAGGTGGAAGGTGGTGGCGAAGCGGTCGAGCAGCGACGCCGGCCCCGCCAGCACCTCGACGACGCCTGCCGCCACCGCGGCGGTCGGCGAGAGCTCGCCCGCAATGAGCGCGCGCAACTCGGTCCCGATGGTGAAGACAAGATCGGGCGGGGGGAGGGTGCTGCGTTCCGCGTCCACGGCCCGGGTGCTGCCCAGTGGACGGATCCTCAGCGCGGCCGGGCTGACGGCGACGCTGAGCGCCACCGGGCCGAGCCGCGCCTCGTAGCAGGTGGCCGGCAGGGCTGCGGCGGCTTCGGCGCGGAAGGCGGTGCGCAGTGCCATGGTCAGCGAATCCTGGGTGACCACGTCGCCCGGCTCGGGGCTGCCCAGGGCCCGGAACCCCCAGCGGCCAAGGCTGAGCACGACGTCCTCCAGCCCTCTGCCGAACTCGGTGAGCTCATAGATCAGCCCGCAGTGCGCCAGATGGGCCCGCCGGACGACGCCGGCCTGCTGGAGTTCCTTCAGCCGCGTGCTCAGGATGTTGGTCGGGATCCGTGGCAGCCCCTGCTTGAGGTCGGTGTAGCGCCGCGGGCCGACGAGGAGGTCTCGGACGATGAGCAGGGCCCACCGTTCGCCGACCAGCTCGAGGGCCGCCGTGATGCCGCAGTGCTGGCCGTAGGTGCGGGCCATCGCGGCTCAGCCGGACTGGCCGGGGGTGCCTTGCTCGGCCAGATAGGCCTCCGGACCCTGTTCGGAAGCGGCGGGGTCCATCCAGAACGGCTCGAAGTGGTTGCCGTCCGGGTCGTCGAACTGGCGCTGGTACATGAACCCGAAGTCCTGGGTGTGTCCCACCTTCGCTCCGGCTGCTTCGGCGCGGTCGATGAACGCGTCCACCTCGTCACGGGACGGCAGGGAGAAGGCCAGCAGGGCCAGCGAGGTGGTGGCCGGGTCGCCGAGTTCCTTGCCCTCGAGGAAGCCGGCGTAGAAGTCGCGGCGCAGCATCATGAGGAACTTGTCGTCGTCGATGACGACGCAGGCGGCGTTCTCGTCGGTGAACAGCGGGTTGATGCCCCAACCGAGTGCCGTGAAGAACGCCTTGGTCCGCTCGACGTCGGCGGTGGGCAGGTTGACGAAGAAGCTGGTCATGTGGTGCCTCCGTGGGGTGGGTGCTTCGGCTGAGAACCACACTTGCAAAAAGCAAGCAAACGTGTCAAGAGCAAGCAGACAATCCTTCGCCGTCCCGACCCCGTGCGGCGGTAGCGTCGGCGCCATGCTCGTTCTGCAGGGAGTCTCCAAGGCGTACGGACAGGTCCAGGCGCTCGACCGGGTGGGCTTCGAGGTCGCGCCCGGACGGCTGACCGGGTTCGTCGGGGCGAACGGTGCCGGCAAGACGACAGCCATGCGGATCGTCCTCGGCGTGCTGGCCGCCGACGCCGGGCAGGTGCTGCTGGACGGCGCCCCGGTGACAGCCGCCGACCGCCGCGGATTCGGCTACATGCCGGAGGAGCGCGGGCTCTACCCCAAGATGAAGGTGCTGGAGCAGGTCGCCTACCTGGCCCGGTTGCACGGCTACTCCCGGACAGAGGCCACCGAGCGGGCTCGGGTGCTGCTGGCCCGGCTGGGGCTGGGGGAGCGGCTGAACGACCTGGTGGAGAGCCTGTCCCTGGGCAACCAGCAGCGCGCCCAGCTCGCGGCGGCGCTGGTCCACGAACCCTCGGTACTCATCCTCGACGAGCCGTTCTCGGGTCTCGACCCGCTCGCCGTGGACGCGGTCGCAGCCGTCCTGCAGGAACGGGCGGCGGCCGGTGCCTGCGTCCTGTTCTCGTCCCACCAACTCGACCTCGTCGAGCGGCTCTGCGACGACCTGGTGATCATCGCCGCGGGACGGATCCGCGCCGCCGGCTCCCGGGCCGGCCTGCGCAACGAGCACGCCGGACGGCGGTACGAGCTGGTCGTCGACGGTGACCTGGGGTGGTTGCGGGCCGAGCCGGCCGTCGACCTCGTGGAGCTCGCGGACGGCGTCGCCGTCTTCGATGCCGACGACGGCGTCGCCCAGCGGGTGCTCGGCACCGCGGTGGCGACAGGACAGGTGTCACAGTTCAGCAGGGTGCAGCCGAGCCTCGCCGAGATCTTCCGGGAGGTGATCGCATGAACCCGGTCGGGTTCAGCCGGGCGGTCTGGCTGGTCGCCGAACGCGAGATCCTGTCCAGGCTGCGCAGCAAGGCCTTCCTGATCTCCACCGCCGTGGTGGTGCTGGTCTGCCTGGCGGCGGCCGTGGCCAGCGGGTTCACCGTCGCTCGCCAGAGCGACCCCGTCGCGGTCGCCGTCACCGCCGACGTCGTCGACCTGGTCGCCGACCTCCCCAGCCTTGACGTGACCCTGGTACCGGATCGTCCTGCCGCCGAAGAGCTGCTCCGCGACGGCACTGTCGAGGCTGCCATCGTCGCCGCGGACGGGCTTCTGGGGTACTCGGTGGTGGCCGACGACTCCGTGCCGACCGCCGTCCTGATGGCCCTGTCACGCACCCCCGAGGTGGAACTCCTCGACCCGACCTCGGCCGGGACGGGACTCAGCCTGCTGGTCGGGGTCGGGTTCGGGATGATGTTCCTGATGGCGGCCAGCCTCTTCGGCACCACGATCGCGCAGAGCGTCATCGAGGAGAAGCAGACCCGGATCGTGGAGATCCTGCTCGCCGCGGTTCCCGATCGGGCGCTGATGGCGGGCAAGGTGATCGGGAACACGCTGCTCGCGATGGCGCAGGTGGTGCTGTTCCTGACGATCGGGGTGGGTGGGCTGGCGGCCACCGGCAGGCTGGACCTGGTGGCGGGGCTGGGCGCCCCCGCGGCCTGGTTCGCCGTCTTCTTCCTGCTCGGCTTCGTGCTGCTCGCCGCGCTCTTCGCCGCCGCGGGAGCCCTGGTCTCGCGTCAGGAGGACATCGGCTCCACCACGTTCCCGCTGACCATCCTCATCGTGGCGCCCTACCTGCTGGTGGTGACCATGCATGACGATCCGGCGGCGATCGCCGTGCTGTCCTACGTGCCGTTCTCGGCACCCGTGGGAATGCCGCTGCGGCTCTTCCTCGACCAGGCGCAGTGGTGGGAGCCGCTGCTCTCACTGGTGGTGCTCGCCGCCACCTGCGCGGCGGCGGTGTGGGTGGGGGCACGGATCTACTCGAACTCGCTGCTGCGGATGGGCTCGCGGGTGCGGCTCGGCGAAGCGCTGCGCAGCGGACGGTAGAGTGCGGCGCATGGCGTTGGGTCGGGGCCTGAGGTCTGCGGTGAAGGCGCTCGTCCCGCGCGGGCTGATCTACGCGACCTACGAACAGCGGCTGCTGCGCCACCTCGACCGCGACCGGTTGCCGCAGCACATCGCCGTCCTCGCCGACGGCAACCGCCGCTGGGCGCGCGCCAACGCCCCCGGGCAGGAGTTGGTGGTCGGCTACCGTGCCGGCGCCTCCAAGCTCAAGCAGTTCATCGGCTGGTGCGAAGAGGTGGGCATCCCGATCGTCACCTTGTGGGTGCTGTCCACGGAGAACCTGGAACGCTCCGGACGAGGCGAGCTTGCGCCGCTGCTCGACGTGATCCGGGACCTCGTGGTCGACCTCGCCGCGGACGGCAACCGGCGCGTCCAGGTGGTGGGAGACCTCAACCTGCTGCCGGCAGCCATCGCCGAGGACCTGCGCGCGGCGTCCGGCTCGACCGAGGCCGTCGGCGGGATGCACGTCAACGTCGCGGTGTCCTACGGCGGCCGGCACGAACTGCGCGACGCCGTCCGCTCGCTGCTGGCGGACGAGGCGACCAAGGGCACCAGCCTGGCCGACCTGGCCGACACCCTGGAGATCGACCACATCTCCGAGCACCTGTACACAGCGGGCCAGCCCGACCCCGACCTGATCATCAGGACGTCGGGGGAGCAGCGGCTGTCCGGCTTCCTGATCTGGCAGTCCGCCCACAGCGAGTTCTACTTCTGCGAGGCCCTGTGGCCCGACTTCCGCAAGGTCGACTTCATCCGCGCGCTGCGGTCGTACTCCCAGCGGGAGCGTCGCTTCGGCCATTGACCCCGTCCTATGTGGACGGTTGTCGCCGACGTCGGCGACAAGTGTCCAGTCAGCGGGCTGCGGGTCCGTCCCCGTGAGCCGGGGAACCGTCCCCGTGAGCCGGGGTGGCGGATGAACAGTTGGTTTCGCCGGGCGTGTCGCTGGACGGACGGCGGAAGGTCGCGACCTAGTCTGCAAGTGCGCCCAGCAACCGCCAGGGGCGCCGGGAGGTATCCAGTCCATGCGACGTCATGCTCTCAGCAGCAGGACCCGCGGGCCCGCACCAGGCCCCAGCACCCCCGGCTGACCACACACGTGGGGCCGGACCGTGGTGACGTGCGGCCCCGGGAATCAGGATCACGTGCCGCGCTCATCCACCCGCACCGCCTTCATCGGCTCCCCAGCGATCGCCACCGGCCTGAAGACCTTCGTCCTCGACACCTCGGTCCTGCTCAGCGACCCCGGCGCGCTGCGGAACTTCGCCGAGCACGCGGTCGTGATCCCGATCGTGGTGATCACCGAGCTCGAGGCGAAGCGCCACCATCCCGAACTGGGCTACTTCGCGCGGGCTGCCCTGCGCTTCCTCGACGACCTGCGGGTGCGCTACGGAAAGCTCGATTCGCCGGTACCGGTCAACGAGGTGGAGGGGACGCTGCGGGTCGAGCTCAACCACGCCGACCCCGAGGTGCTTCCACCCGGCTTCCGGCTGGGCGACAACGACTCCCGGATCCTCGCCGTCGCGCTGAACTACCGCGCCGAGGGCAACGACGTCGTCCTGGTCAGCAAGGACGTGCCGATGCGGGTGAAGGCCTCGGCTGTCGGCCTGGCCGCCGAGGAGTACCTGCACGAGCTCGCCCACGACTCCGGCTGGACCGGGATGACGGAGGTGGACGTGGAGGCGTCCACCATCGACACGCTGTACGCCGACGGCTCCGCGATCGTGCCGCAGACCCTTGACCTGCCGGTGCACACCGGTGTCGTGCTGCACGGCTCGACCTCGTCGGCGCTGGGACGGGTGCTCGCCAACGGTTCGGTGCGCCTGATCCGCGGCGACCGCGAGGCGTTCGGCATCCACGGCCGCTCCGCCGAGCAGCGGGTCGCGCTCGACCTGCTGCTCGACAACGAGGTGGGCATCGTCTCCCTGGGCGGCCGGGCAGGGACGGGCAAGTCGGCCCTGGCGCTGTGCGCCGGCCTTGAGGCGGTGCTGGAGCGGCAACTGCACGAGAAGGTCATCGTCTTCCGTCCGCTCTACCCCGTCGGCGGCCAGGAACTCGGCTACCTGCCGGGTTCGGAGGGCGAGAAGATGTCGGCGTTGGCTCAGGCGGTGTTCGACACTCTCGGCTCGGTGACCAGCAGGAACGTCATCGAGGAGGTGCTGGCCCGGGGCATGCTCGAGGTGGTGCCGCTGACCCACATCAGGGGCCGCTCCCTGCACGACGCCTTCGTGATCGTGGACGAGGCCCAGTCGCTGGAGCGCAACGTGCTCCTCACCGTGCTGAGCCGGATCGGCCAGAACTCCCGCGTGGTACTCACCCACGACGTCGCCCAGCGCGACAACCTGCGGGTGGGACGGCACGACGGGGTGGTCGCGGTTGTCGAGAAGCTGAAGGGCCACCCGCTGTTCGCCCACGTCACGCTGACCCGCTCGGAGCGCTCTCCGATCGCCGAGGTGGTGACCGACCTGCTGGCCGACATCGCGCTGTGAGTCAGCCGCGTCCGGCAAGGACGGGGACGGGCAGCGCCGGACGGCGTCCGGCCAGAGTGTGGAGCCCGAGCCAGGCGAGCCCTGCGGCGGCGACGCACAGCACCCCGACCAGGGCGAGCACGGCGTCCCAGCCCCAGGCGTCGAAGCACACCCCGGCGAGCCAGCCGAAGCCCGCCGTGCCGCCCAGCCAGGCCAGCTGGTAGAGCGCGGTCGCCTGCGCCCTGCCGAGCCGGGCGCGCTGACCGGTGAGTCCGCTGGCGACGGGGTGTGCGGTGAAGCAGCCGACCGTGAACACGATCAGCCCCGCCAGCGTGGCGGCCAGCCGGTCTGAGGCGAGCAGCCCGACGCCCATCAGCTGGATGGTGATGCCGACGAGGATCACCCGCAGGTGGCCCCAGCGCTGCGCGAGGACGCCACCGCAGCGGCTGGCCAGGGTGCCGGCGAGGTAGGCGAGGAAGACCAGGCTCGCCCAGGTGGCAGGCAACCCGAAGGGCTCGGCGATCAGCCGGTAGCCCAGGAGGTTGTAGACCGCGCCGAAGGCTCCCATCAGCAGCAGACCCTGGGCGTACAGGCCCAGCATCACAGGGTCCCTGAGCTGGAAGAGGATCCTGGTGCGCAGCGGGTACTGGTCGCGGCTGCCGGGGACGAAGCCGCGGGGCGGGGGTGTCGCCAGCCAGAAGACTGCCGCCATCGCGACCGCGATCAGTGCGACCAGCACGAAGCCGGCCCGCCAGCCCCAGGCTGCCGCGCCCAGTCCGGCGACCAGCCGTCCGACGATGCCCCCGACGGTGTTCCCGGCGACGAAGATGCCGGCGGCGACCGAGACCCGCCCTGTTGCCAGCTCCTCGGCGAGGTAGGCCATCGCCACCCCGGGGACGGCACCCAGCGCGAGCCCGAGCAGGGCGCGCAGCAGGATGAGCTGCCACAGTCCGCCCGCCAGCCCGACGCCGAGCGCTGCGAGCAGCGCGGCCGCAAGGGAGATCCGCATCGCCTGGACGCGTCCGATCCGGTCGGCCAGCACCGCCCAGCCCAGCACGGACGCCGCCAGTCCCACGGTGGTCGCAGACACGGTCAGCGCCGCGGTCGCCGTGGTGGTTCCGAACGCGCGGCTGATCACGGGAAGGGCTGCCTGGGCGTCGAAGACCAGCGCGAAGGTGGCGAACCCGGCCGCGAACAGGCCCACCGCGATCCGCAGGTACTCCCGATCGCCCGGTGCCCAGCCGAGCCATCCCGGGTGGTGCCCCTGCCCGGGCGGTGTCTCAGCCACCGAAGTTGACGCCCTGGGCGAGCGGCAGCTCCGAGGAGTAGTTGATGGTGTTCGTCGCCATGCGCATGTAGGCGTGCCAGGAGTCCGAGCCGGACTCACGTCCGCCGCCGGTCTCCTTCTCGCCGCCGAAGGCGCCGCCGATCTCGGCG
This sequence comes from Actinomycetes bacterium, assembly GCA_023412435.1. Classification (GTDB taxonomy): domain Bacteria; phylum Actinomycetota; class Actinomycetes; order Propionibacteriales; family Propionibacteriaceae; genus Propionicimonas. The sequence goes on from JAEYNS010000232.1 coordinate 9,454, forward strand.
CCCGAGGTGCCGATGTTGACGTTCGCGATGCCGGTGTCGGCCCCCGCGGCCGAGGTGAACCGCTCGGCCTCGGCCTGGTCGCGGGTGAAGACCGCCGCCGAGAGTCCCTGGGTGACCCCGTTGTTCAGCGCTATCGCCTCGTCGAAGTCGTCGTAGGTCAGCACGTACAGGATCGGGGCGAAGGTCTCCTCACACACGACGCCCGACTGTCCCGGCATGGCGATCAGGGTGGGCTCGGCGAAGGTGGCGTCCGAGCCGTCCACCGCAGCCAGCCGGCCGCCCGCGAGGACGGTCCCGCCCTGGGCCTTCGCCTGCTCGACGGCGGCGAGGAACTTCTCCCCGGCGGTGGCGTTGAGCAGCGGCCCCACCAGCGTGGCCGGGTCGAACGGGCTGCCGATCGGAAGGGACGCGTAGGCCCGCTCGATCCGTCCGGTGACCTCCTCGGCGATGCTGGTGTGCACGATCAGGCGGCGCAGCGTGGTGCAGCGCTGGCCCGCCGTCCCGGCGGCGGAGAAGACAATGCCGCGGATCGCCAGGTCGAGCGGCGCGGACGGGGTCACGATCGCCGCGTTGTTCCCGCCGAGTTCCAGCAGGCTGCGGCCGAACCGGGCCGCCACGCGTGGCGCCACCGCCCGTCCCATCCGCACCGATCCGGTGGCGCTGAGCAGCGCCACCCGCGGGTCGTCGACGAGCGCCTCGCCGACGGTGGCCCCGCCGAGCACCACCTGGCTGAGCGCCGGCGGGTGGCCCTGCTCGGCGATCGCCCGCTGCAGCAGCGCGTTCGCCGCCAGAGCGCTCAGCGACGCGGACTCCGACGGCTTCCACACCACCGGGTCGCCGCAGACGAGAGCGAGGGCGGTATTCCACGACCAGACCGCGACCGGGAAGTTGAAGGCCGAGATGATGCCGACCACACCGAGCGGGTGCCAGGTCTCTGCGACGCGGTGACCGGGCCGCTCGCTGGCGATCGTCTTGCCCCACAGCTGCCGGGAGAGGCCGACCGCGTAATCGCAGATGTCGATCATCTCCTGCACTTCGCCGAGCGCCTCGGAGGTGATCTTGCCCGCCTCCAGGGTGACGAGGTCGGCCAGGGCAGCCTTGTGCTCGCGCAGCAGCTCGCCGAACCGGCGGACCAGCTGCCCGCGGACCGGGGCGGGCACCTCACGCCAGCTGCGGAACGCGTCCTGGGCCGCGGCCACGGCCTGGCCGACCTGCGCCGGAGTGCTGGCGGCGAGGTGGAACAGCGGCTCGGCGGCGAGCGCGGTCGGCGCGGGCAGGTCGCCGGGCACGAGCTCGACGCCCAGCTCGTCCAGCCGGGCCCCGGCCAGGTCGCGGAGGTCGTCCGGCCTGAGGCGGACGGTGGTCATGGGGAGCTCCTCTCAGGAGGCGCGCGCAGGGGTCAGCGCGGTCAGCGTCTCATCGATCACGGCCAGTCCGCGACTCAGGTCGTCGACGGAGATGGTGAGCGAGGTGCGGAACCTGATGCTGCGCTCCCCGCAACCGAGGATCAGGATGCGGCGCGCGGCCAGCTCGGCGAGCAGGGCGTCCCGGGTGGCGGTGTCGGGCAGGCTGAAGGCACACAGCAAGCCGCGGCCGCGCGGGTTGCTCACCAGCGGCTGCCGCTCGGCCAGCGCCTGCAGTTCGCCCAGCAGCCACCCGCCGACCTCGGCGGCGCGCTCGGTCAGGCGCTCCGACTCGATGATCTCGAGGGTGTGCCGCGCCCGCACCATGTCGGTCAGGTTGCCGCCCCAGGTGGAGTTGATCCGGGAGCTCACCGCGAACACGTTGTCCTCGATCTCGTCCACCTTGCCGCCGGCCATCACGCCGCAGACCTGGGTCTTCTTGCCGAAGGCCACCATGTCGGGCTCGAGGCCGAGCTGCTGGTAGGCCCAGGCGGTGCCGCTCATGCCGACCCCGGTCTGCACCTCGTCGAGGATGAACAGCGCGTCGTTGCGGTGGACGAGCTCCTGCATCGCCTGCAGGAACTCCGGACGGAAGTGGTGGTCGCCGCCCTCGCTCTGGATCGGCTCGGCGATGAACGCCGCGATGTCCGGTCCGTGGACCTCGAAGGCCCGCCGGGCCTCGGCCAGGGCCTGCGCCTCGAGCTCCGCGACCGGGCGGGGGCGTCCGGACCTGTCGGTGCCCAGGTAGGGCGAGGTGATCCGCGGCCAGTCGAACTTCGGGAACCGGGCGGTCTTGGTGGGGTCGGTGTTCGTCAGCGACATGGTGTAGCCGGTCCGGCCGTGGAAGGCGTGCCGCAGGTGGATCACCTTGGTGCCCAGGTCAGGGGACAGGCCGCGGGACTCGTTGAGTCGGCTCTTGTAGTCGAACGCGGCCTTGAGCGCGTTCTCCACCGCGAGACCGCCACCCTCGATGAAGAACAGGTGGGGCAGCCGGGGGTCGCCGAGCACCCGCCGGAAGGTCTCGATGAACTCGGCCATCGCGACGGTGTACATGTCGGAGTTGCTCGGTTTGTGGACGGCCACGCGTCCCAGCTCGGCCAGGACTGCGGGCTCGGTCATCCGGGGGTGGTTCATGCCCAGGGCGTTGGAGCCGAAGAAGCCGAACAGGTCGAGGTAGCGCTCGCCGGTCACCTGGTCGACCAGGTTGCTGCCCGAGGACGCCTCCAGGTCGAGCACGATCGGGAACCCGTCGACCAGGATCGAGCGACTGAGGGCCCCGTGAACGTCAGCGGGTGACAGTGAAGCGGATCGGTCCATCCGGGCAGTCTAGCCGGAAGAATTCCGCGCTCCGACCGTGGACTGCGGCAGAATTCCGGTAGTCGTGCACCCCACGGGAGCCTAGAGCTCGGGCAGCAGAGGTGGGCGGTTCTCGAAGAAGGTCTGCAGCACGACGGTCGTGCGGGTGTTGACGTTGGCTGCGAGCCGGACCTCACGGATCAGCTCCTCGAGGCGCTGCGGGGTGGCGACCCGCGCCATGAGCAAGTAGGCGGCGTCGCCGGCCACCGAGTGGCAGGCGGCGATCTCCGGGAGGTGCACCAGCTGCTCGGGGATGGTGTCCACGGCGCCGGGGTCGAGCGGGGAGACCTCGATGAAGGCGGCCAGCGGGACACCGACGGCCTCGTGGTCGACCTGGGCGCGGTAGCCGGTGATGACGCCCCGCTCCTCGAGCCGACGGACCCGGGTCTGCACGGCCGAGGTGGACAACCCGGTCGCGGGGC
>JAEYNS010000241.1 GCA_023412435.1 Actinomycetes bacterium
GGGCTGGTCGCTGCGTAGCCGCGCTCCCACATCAGCTCGCTCATCGATTGGACCAGGCGCTCGCGGGACTCCACGACTCGACTGTACATACCTCTAGGTACAGCCTCAAGGCCCTTCTGTGTATGGCGCTGTACGACTGCCGCTGTCCTGGTCGCCGGCTTCCGGGTTCGGCTGCGGTGGCGGGGGAGCGGTTCTAGCGTGGAGGTAGGCACTCGGCGGCGTGACGACCACCGGCCGCCGGGACCCGGGACCCTGCGGAAGGAGAACGCGATGATCCTCGTGTGCGGTGCCACTGGTGAACTCGGCAGCCGAATCCTGCGGCTGCTGGCGCAGGAGGGACGGCAGGTTCGGGCGCTCGTCCGCCCGGCTACCGCCGTGTCCGGCCTGCCGGGCGAAGGCATCGAGGTGGTCCGCGGGGACTTGCGTGACCCCGTCAGCCTCGGTCCAGCGCTGGCGGGGGTGGACACCGTCGTGACAACAGCCAACGCGATCGGCCGAATCCTCGCAGGGGGAAGCGACCTGACGATCGCGGAGGTTGACGGACGGGGCGTCCAGAACCTGATCCGGGCCGCCGGCCAGGCGGGGGTCAGCCGCTTCGTGTTCGTGTCCGCCGCAGGCATGGGGGAGGAGATGGCCGGCTTCGCGCCGTTCACCGCCGCGAAGTGGGCGGCCGAGAACGCGCTGCGCGCGAGCTCGATGCGGCACGTCCTCGTGCGCCCCGACATGTTCCAGGAGGTGTGGCTGGCGCCGTTGACAGGGATCGACCCCGCGGCGGGCAAGGCGATCATCTACGGCCACGGCACGACGCCACACCGCTACGTCGCGATCGACGACGTGGCCGCGCTGTGCGCCCGGCTCGCCGTGGTGGCGGAGCCGCCGGCCCAGGTGGAGTTCGGCGGCCCGGAGCCGCTGACCCGCCTGCAGGCGGTCGAGGAGTTCGAGTCGGCGACCGGCAGGTCGCTGAAGGTGCGTCACGTCCCGCGGCCCGTGTTGTCGATCGGGCGACGAGTGCTGGCCCGAGCCAGGCCGGAGATCGCTTCCTTGATGGGGATGGCGCTGTACTCCGACCAGCATCCGAGCACCTGGGACGACGAGCCGCTGCGCGCGATGGGGCTCAGCCCGCGTCCCGCGACGGCGTTCATCAGGGATGCGGCGGGGGTCGCCACGTCCTGACCCCCGGATCATCGCGAACTCGGCCCGTCGCCCGATGCCGAGCAATAGGCTCCTGCCGGGAGGGCGAGGTGAAGCTCTTGATCTGGGTCGTCGGTGCCGTGGCGGCACTCGTCTTCGTCGGCTGGTTGGGCTTCCAGGTCCAGCCGGCCGGGTTCGCGTCCGTGAGCTACCCGGGGAGGGAGCCGGAGACCACTGCCATCCCCGCCGGACTGCCCGCGCCGGTCGAACGGTTCCTGCGGACCACCTATGGCGGTGACCGGATCCCCGTCCTGTCCACGGTCGTGCTGTCGGGCCGCGCCGCGATGCGTCCGGCCGGCCCGCTGTACCTGCCGGCACGGTTCCGGTTCGTGCACAACGTGGGCCGGGACTACCGCCACTACTTCGAGGCGACGTGGTTCGGCCTGCCGATCCTGACCGTCGACGAGGGGTACGTCGACGGCGTGAGCTTCTTCGAGTCCCCGCAGGTAGGCAGCCAGGCCGACCACCCCAAGCTGCGCCAGGGGGCGAACCTCGCCCTGTGGACCGAGGCGATGCTCTTCCCTGCTGCGCTCGTCCTCGACCCGCGGGTGTCATGGCAGGCGGTGGACGACCACAGCGCGGTGCTGCGAGTGCCGTTCGAGGACGGCCAGGAATCGGTGCTCGTCCGCTTCGACCCCGACACCGGGCTCGTGACGACGATGCAGGCGATGCGCTACCGGAGCGCCAGCGACCAGAAGAAGATCCTGTGGATCCCCAGCAGCGACGAGTACGCCGTCCTCGGGGGCGTGACCATGGGCGTCGCGTGCTCGGCAACCTGGTTCGACCAGAAGTTCGCCTGGGCGAGCTTCCGGGTGGAGGAGGTCGTCTTCAACGCCGATCTGGGCGACTACCTCCATACCCGGGGCGAGTAACCGGACGCGGTTCAGGGCGGCCCTGGGCCGTCGGGGCACTCCCGCATTCCGCTGAGTGTGAGTTTCTCCCGCGAGTACGAGGGACAGATCCACACCGAGACCCGATTCCCGGCGGGCGGGCAGACCTTCGGGCAACAGGCTGGCTCGCCCCACGCGCGGCGTGTCACCCTGAGGCCTGGCACCATCCGAGGAGCGCCATGGCCTTTCAGCTTGCCCTCGACCTGAGCACGGCCGTCGTGCGCCTGAAGCCCGGCGCCACGGAGGCGGTCACGGTGACCGTCACGAACACCGGCACCGTGGTGCAGCACTATCTCGTCGAGGTGCAGGGCCTGCCCGACCCGGGCATGGTCACAGTGCCGACGGAGCCGGTCCGACTGCTGCCGCGGGAGTCCGCCGGGGTGCCGGTCACGATCGCGCTGGCACGTGACCTCCCGGTGCCGGCCGGGCAGTACCGGCTCGGGGTGCGCGGCTACTCGCCCTACCACCCCGAGGTGGCCCGCACGGTCGAGTTGACGCTGGAGGTGTCAGCGGTCGCCGGGCTGAGCGTCAGCCCGTATCCCGAGCTTGTGACCGGACGTGGCGGGGGCAAGTTCGCGGTCAACGTCCACAACACCGGCAACAGCCCGGGGATGGTGACCCTCGAGGTGCGCGACGACCAGGGCGCCGCCCGGATCGTCGTCGAACCGTCGAGCCTGACGGTCCCCGGGCAGGCCACCGCCGTCTCCCAGGTGGGCGTGAAGCTGCCGGTCGCGCTCACCGGCGCCGACAAGCAGTTCCAGGTCAAGGTCACCGCCACAGACTCCCGCGAACCCACGCGTCCGGTGACCGCCACCGTCCGGATGGTCTCCCGGCCCTTGCTGACAGCGGGGGTGCTGAAGGTCCTCGGCGCCCTGGCGACGGTGGCCGTGGCTGCGCTCGTGATTCCGCTGGTCATGCCGCAGCCAGCCGCTGTCGTGAGCCCCACGCCGACCCCGCCCGCCTCAGCGCCCACCCCGGACGGCTCCCCCTCGGGGCCGGAGCCGCCACCCGAGCCGACGATCGCGATGACACCCGAGAACCCGCGGGTCGGCGGCACCCTGAGCTTCGCGGCGAGCGGGGTCGAGGCGGGGGCGCAGTACAAGTGGGAGCTCAGCAACATGGGCGGGGTCGACCTGCCGGGCGGCAGCCAGGAGACCTTCAGCCCCACCATCGAGCAAGCCGGCCAGTACCGGATCAAGCTCACTGTCACGACACCCGGCGGCACCTCCTCGAAGACCCTCGACTTCACGGTGGGCGAGAAGCTGCCGCCGGTCTACGTCGTCTCGTCCGTCCAGACCTTCGCCAGCGGCGGCACCAAGGGGGACACCCTGGTGTGCGAAGACGGACACATCCCCATCTCCGGTGGGGTGCGCGCCCTGGACGGTCCGCCCGACGAACCCTTCCTGCGCGCCAGCAGGCCCTCGGACGACGGCGACGGCTGGCTGATCAGCGCCGGCGGCGAGACCGGCCGACGGGTCGAGTTCTCGGCCGTCTGCGTCACCCCACCGCAGGGCATGGCGACCACCCCGCAGCGCAACCGGGAGCAGGTCGCCACAGCGGGGCGCCGGGCGATCACCGCCCTGTGCCCTGCCGGCCAGGTGGTGCTCGGCGGCGGGGTGTCGATCGGCACCACGGCGCGGCAGAAGGGCTGGGTCCTCGAGTCCACGCCCAGCCAGGCGGGCACCGGACAGTGGGTGGCGTGGACCGTGGTCGTCGAAACCGTCGACGCGCGAAATGCCACAGCCCTCGCCTTCTGCGGCCCGCCGCCGCCCGGGTACAACGTGGGCTCGGTGCACACCGCGGTCGGCGCCAGCGGATCCCAGGACTTCCCGCTGAACTGCACCGGCCAGACCCTCAGCGGCGGCGTCGGCACCGAGACGGGAGTGCTGTTCGGCACCCTGACCACCTCGGGCATCCTCACCGCGATCCAGACCTCCGCCCCCCGGACGGGGCCGGACGGACTGGCGAGCTCCGGATGGGACATCCGGGTCGGCTTCACCTCCCAGTTCGGCGACATCATCTACCCGGTGGCGATCTGCGCCGAACTGGGGTGAGGCCCGCGGTCTGCTAGGAGTCGACGAAGCCGAGGAAGGCGACCTCCGAGAGCGCAAGGTCCTTGAACGTGGTGTTCTTGTCCCGGTACACCGACACCACCCGGAACAGGACCGAGTCGGTCACCCCGAAGTCGTGCTCGATGGTCTGCTTGCCGTAGGTGTCCTCGAGGGTGAACTCCTCGATCCCGCGGTCGGTGACGATCTCCACCTTCTTGAGCCGTCCGTTCGCCCGGAACCGCTTCTGGCTGGACTGGAACCCGTTGTGGATCTCGATCGCCGTCACCCGGGCGGGCTCTTCCAGCGTCCAGCTCAGTTCGACGCCCTTGGCGTTCGCTCCGACCTTCGAACCGTGGCTGTTCCAGGCCGTCTTGCGGTTGCCGTCGATGGTCTTCGCGGCGCCGTAGCTCTCGTTGGCCGCCTTCGGGTGGGTACTGGTGGCGCGCGCCTTCGTGACGCGCAGCGGCCGGGCCTGCGG